>JANYLA010000099.1 GCA_025361485.1 Bacteroidales bacterium | reverse complement strand
TCGGCATTCAACTGGCTTCAGGTTCATACTGAAATTCAAAGAGCGTCACTTGTTCGTTCTACTAACGGCTTGCTCGTTCATGTGTTCGGCAGATTAGCCGTAGCCTTTTTCTGTTTTTTCAACTGTTAATTCGCATTATTAATAAAAAAACGGATCTGCTTTAATCACAAAACACAAGTTTTAGACGATAAAAGAACAAATCCGTTTAGCTAAACTATTACTTTATCTTGTAAGCCATCAAAGCATTTCCGCGTCTTACATATAACACTCCATCCTTAATTACTGGGTGCGACCAGCATGGACCTTTGCCAAGCGGAACTTGGAACGAGCTAACAACCTTGAAATCGGCAGGATTTACCTCTACTAGCGCTACGGTTCCTGTTTTTTCCTCATAGCAGTAAAGCATTCCTTCGTTGGCAATAATTGAACCTTTGGTTTTCCACTCCTTCTCGTACATGGTTTTGCCTGTATTCCAATCGATGCAACACCATTTTCCAATTCTGTTATTTATCCAGTTTGAGCCATAAATGTAGCCGTTTACAAGCACTGCGCCACCGTGGTGAACATCTAGTGTCTCATCAGTCCAATCCAAAGTTAGAGTTTTAAAATCGTTTGATAACGAGTACATAGCACCAACATGGTCATATCCACCGGTGATATAAATCTTATGATCTTTATAAATTGGGGTATTCGTATTAGTGTATGGTGCGCCTGGCCAAACTTTCACAGACTTTTCATTTTTTAATCCAGCATAGTTTGTGCTACTTAGGATATCGCCATTACTGGCATCAACAACAATAAGATAGGTACCTGTAATTGTGATGATGAGGTTTTTACCATTCTCTTTAACTAAAAGAGGGGAAACATAAGCGCAAGTATCTTTCATACTTTTCGATTGCCAAATGGTTTCTCCTGTTTTTTTATCTAAAGCAACAATGGTTGTCTTCTCTCCGCAAGGAGTAAAAATCACTTTATTATCGACAACGAGTAATGATTCGGAGTAGCCCCAAGTGCCAGTTCTTCCCTCAAATTTTTGCATCCCATTAACCTTCCATATCAACTTACCATCATTAGCATCGGCGCAAATAATCTCACCCATACCACTTGAAGCATAAACCATATTACCCTCAACTGTTGGTGTTGCACGGCTATCAGAAAATGATTCCATCCAAGCTTTTCCTATTGGAGTTTGCCACTTCTCTTGGCCATTCATATCCAAAGCAATTAGCATATCAACGCCATCCTTTAGACCTGTAAGATAGATTGAATTGTTGGCAATAGCCATTGATGAATAACCGGATGGTAGTTTATCGTTTGCCCATAGTTGCTGAGAGCCAGCCTCTGGCCATTGCTTTAAAAGCCCAGCCTCGTGATAAACACCAGTGCGTCCAACGCCTCGCCACTCGCTAGTTTCTTGTGAATAGGCATTTACAGATAAAATAATAAAGGCAATAATTAAATAGATGTTCTTTCTCATACCGAAGAATTTAAAAGTAATTAGGTTGCTAAATTATCACAAACTTGGATTAATAACGAATTGTAAAAGTTAAAAAAACAAGCCCAGATAAATACAAAATCTATCTGGGCTTAGATTCATAGAAACTAAATTTATTTCTTTGCTATATCGTAAGCAAACAATGAATTATCGTGTCTAATATAAAGTACTCCATTCTTAATAACAGGATGAGAGAAGTGCATTTTTGTTCCGCCCTCTACTTTAAATTTTCCTTTTACTTCAAAACCATTGTCAACTGGTTTAATAAGTTTAAAATCTCCAATCAAATCATAACCATAAATCAATTCTCCATCCGAAATAACAGCAAGAGCTCTAGATTTTGTAGAATCAGCCACAAGTTGTTTTCCGGTATTCCAATCAACTTTTCCAAAAGTTTTATTCCCACATAAACCGTAAATGTAATCTCCCAAAACTACAACATGTCCAAAGTGCGAATTTAAATCGGCATTCCTCCATACTTCAGAAACACTCATGCCATCCTCAGATAATTTAAGCATTAAACTACCTGATTTTCCACCATCAATAGCAAAAAGATATCCATTACGAAAAACAGGAGTACTAGGGTGAGATGTTGTTTTTAATTCGTACTTCCAAGCTAAGTTCCCATTCTCAGCATCCAATGAGATAATAGACTTGTCGGTTTGATTAACAAAGAACTTCTTTCCACCCCTTCCTATGAGTATAGGGGTACAATATGCAGTACTATCGCTATTACCTTTGCTAGTCCAAATAGTTTCACCAGTTTTTCGATTTAAAGCAACTACATTGTTCTCAATGCCTCCTGGGGTACAAAATAGTTTATCACCATCAATCAATAAATTCTCGGAATACCCAAAGTCTGTATTACGACCATTGAATTCCTTAAAAATATCCTTTTGCCATACAATATCACCATTATCGGCATTAAAGCAGTAAAGAACACCTAAGCCATTTAAAATGTAACCAAGACCATGGTAGATATTCGGTGTTGATCGCACTCCTGGCCAATTCACCATCCAATCGCGACCAATATTTTTTTTCCATAATAGTTTTCCATCAGTATCGAACGCAAAAACATAGCTAATACTATCAATCGTGCCAACAGTATAAGCTCTATTAGAGGTAACAGCTGCAGAGGCATAACCTTGACCAAGTTCATCAAAGCGCCATAGCAACTTTGGACCACTATCGGGCCATTGGGTTAGCAGATTTTTTTCTAAATAAATACCATCTCTATTTGGACCTCGCCATTGAGCGATTTCCTGTTTTGGGTTGCATTGAGAAAAAAGAGCTAGTGCAACAATAACAAATACCAACTGTCTCATAGTGAAATGTTTTACTGAATAAAAGTTATATATTAAAGAAGGTTCTTACTTAGATAAAATATTATATACCCATAACGAGTTAGCATATCTAATATAGAGACGACCCTTATCAATAACAGGGATTGCAATATGATCGCCTTTTACACCATCAACCTTAAAGGTACTTATTACTTCAAATCCATTTTCAAGCGGTTTTACAAGTGCAACCTCACCCGAATAGGTATAAGCATATATTAAGCCATCTGCAGCAATAACTGAAGAAGGCGACACCTTTTTTTCAGAACCCTTCACAACGCCAGTTTTCCAATCTACGCAAGAGAAATGCTTCGTAGCCCAATCTGCACCATAAATGTTATCACCTATCAATACTACTCCTCCATGCTCTAGGTCAAAAAGTTTGCTTCTCCAAACTTCAGTTACCGATTTTCCATCATCAGATAACTTGAGCATTACACTTCCAAAATCCCAACCATTCATAGCAAATATATACCCATCGCAGTAAACAGGAGTATTAGAATGAATACCATAAGGATATTGTAGGTCGTGGCTCCAAATCACCGCTCCGTTTTCGGGGTTTAACGAAACCATTGACTTCTCAGTAATTGTCAAAAAGTACTTTACTCCTTTATACTCAATTATTCGGGGAGAACAATAAGCGCTAAGTTCTCCAACCCCTTTACTTTTCCAAATAAGCGTTCCAGTTTTTCTATCAAGTGCAATTATATTTGCATCAATACCGCCTGGAGTACAAAATAGTTTTTCATCATCAATTAAAAAGTTCTCGGTAATGCCAAACTTAACCTCCCTTCCATCGTACTGCTTGTATAGGTCAACAGTCCAAAGAATATCTCCATTTTTGGGGTTAAAACAATAAATAACACCACGCCCACTCAGAATATAGCCAAGTCCATCATAAATCGTTGGAGTAGAACGAACACCAGGATAGTTAACAATCCATTCCTTTCCTAACTCTTTTTTCCATTGCAACTCCCCTTTATGATTAAATGAGAAAAGAAAGCTCGTACTATCGGTTGTGCCAGTTATAAAAACTCTTTCGTTTGTTACTGCTGCTGATGTATAGCCAACACCTAATCCATCAAATTTCCAAATCAGATTTGGACCGCCTTCGGGCCATTTGTCCAAAAGATTTTTATCGGGATAAATACCATCCCGATTTGGTCCACGCCAAGTTGTATTTTTTTGTGCCTCAATACTAGAAATAAAAAAGATCAAAATAAAAGCTAATGCAGATATGTTTTTCATATGTTCTGTTTTTAAAAAACAAACCCCGATTGTCTATTACTCATTCGGGGTTTGTTTTTTTTATTTAATTATTTGCTAAAGAATAGACCATTAAAGAAGTTCCATGTCGAACATACAATTTTTTATCGCTGATAACTAAATGTGCCCAATGCTGATTGGCACCATAAGAAACTTTAAATGAGCTAATTTTCTTAAATCCGCTATCGGCAGATTGAACAAGGGCGACCTCTCCTTTATCACCATAACAATAAAGCATACCATCGGCAAAAATGATATTTCCGTTTTCGGTAATTTTCTCCGAATACAATTCCTTACCAGTTTCCCAATCAAGACAAAACCATGAGCGTGATTTATGCCCAGAACCATATATTTTACCATTAAACAATACTGCTCCACCCATCTGATTATCGAAATTTGTACTACGCCATTGTTCAGTAACGCTACTTCCATCATCAGACAGTTTAAGCATTACACCACCTTTACCATAGCCACTGAAACAAAATAATTTACCATTGCTGTATAAAGGGGTATTTGGATGCACTGCGTAAGTATTGATATGCTCAAATTTCCATAAAAACTTACCATTTGATGCATCCAAACCAATTATTGAGTTCGCAGTTTGTGTTACCAATAATTTCTTGCTTCCTAACTTTACAATTAATGGTGAGCAATATGCACTTTCTTCACCATTTCCAGCGCTTTTCCAAACTAACTTACCAGAATTAGGATCCAAAGCAATTATGTTAGCGGTTTTGCCTCCCGGGGTGCAGTATAGTTTATTATCATCTATTAGTAAATTCTCTGTAACACCCCATTTAATATTTACCCCATCGTAATCTTTGAAAAGATCAACAATCCACATCAGTTGTCCATTCTTTGCGTTTAAACAAACTAACTTCCCAAACGAGCTTTCTATGTATAACTTGTCATTATAAAATAATGGTGTTGAACGAACACCATTCCAACTCTCATTCCATTCAACTCCATACTCTGCTTTCCAAAGGAGTTTTCCATTATAATCCAACGCAAATACAACTCCTTTATCACCAATCATTCCTGAAGTGTAAATTGCATTACGGGTTACTGTTGCCGATGAATGACCATCTCCTAGGTCATCAAAATGCCAAAGAAGATTTGGACCATTCTCAGGCCAAACTTTAAGTAGTCCTGATTCGTTATAAGTACCATCGCGATTAGTTCCTCTCCACTGAACTATTTCTTGCGCCGATATAATACTAGATAAAATGGCAAAATTAATTAGCACTAATGCTCTTTTCATAATGGAATGCTTTAATATTAAATGACTGATTTTGGAATATCAAGGTACAACATTTTGATTAGCCTACATCTCAATGGTTTAACTTATAAACGTTAAATATTCATTATTTAACAGAAAATCCTTAACAAACAAAAAGCCCTCAATTTTATCAAGGGCTTTAATTCTGTTTTCTGATACAATTTTACTGCGAGAAGAAGAAACTATTCAAATCGTAAATATCCTCTGGCTTAAAGTCTGTTTTTTCATCGAAATAATCATCCACTGATTTAAGCAGCTCCGGAAACGAGATATAGCCATCGCCATCAGTATCAACTTTTTTAAACTTATCGGGAATAACTCCTGGTGTAAAGGTTATACTTCGAGTCCAAATTTTAGCAACAGGAACAACCCGAATCTCTTTGCGTAGAACTGCATTTTTTTGATCGAACATCTCTGATAATTTTTCTTCAGAAAGTTGAACACCTTTATCATCGATTGTTGCACCGGCAGGAGTATTTGGCTCCTGATCGATATAATCAGAAACACCGTCTTTATCGGTATCAAATGGACAACCTAATGAATCAACCTCAACTCCAGCTGGTGTATCGAGACAATTATCAAAACCATCAAATACATAATCTCCATCTTTATCCTCAAGCAATAAAGGATCATATTCAATATCAGCGAAATATTTTTCAATTTCATAAGTTTTAGCCTCTGAGAACATATCAAAGTTCATCATAAAGTAGGTAAAAGTAAAGATATCGTTATACCCTTTTCCTTTCAGCCCAATTTGCTTAGCAACAGCTGAATTATAGTTATCTAAATTATCAGTAAAAGTATAATTAACGGTAGTTGCAACTCGCAGGCTAACTCTATATGATAAGAAAAAATCGAAGCCAACCTCAACAGGGATAGAAAAACTATTTTGAGAATAGCTAGACTTAGGATTGCGAAACAATTTTTTACTGGAGAGATCAGATTCATAATCTCTGTCAAAAGGAACTATTTTAGCACGATACGCATCTATTCCATCCTGACTAAAATCCCGAATAGTCCCATCTGACCAAAAATAGTAATAGTTCGAAACGCTAGTACCGCCAACATTTTTTGAAAACTTCCAATCACCTTTAGGACTGAAAATAATTGGTGCGAAACCAACAGAAATAAACGGTCGAAACTGTTTGTAGCCGCTTTTAAAAAAATGACCAAAACCATACTCTAAACTCAACCCAACCTGATATAAATCTGAAGAAAAAGAAGAATTTGGGTAAATGGGATCTCCTAAATTATCGAGGGGCAAGGTCGATAGCTGCATTTTACGAGATATATTAAAATCCTGTCCGCTAACTCTACCAATAATTGCAAAAACGTTACCCTTAAAATAATTATTCTTACCAACAAAAGTGGACACATTCAATTTATAACCATTTCGCCCCGAAAGAAGGTTTGCGCCAGGATTTTTCACATCACCAAAAAAACCCATTACCCCTGCGCCGAGTGAAATTACAGGTTTGTAAACTGGATTTAAATTTTCAACCTCCTCCGTTAAGAGTTTCTTCCAATACTCATCATCTTCCTGAGCAAAACTAACAATGCCAAGAGTTGAAAACAATAAGACCAAAAATATTTTATAGTAAAAACTCCTCAATTGCATGAGCGTTAATTAATTCTTAAATATTATTTACACCATTTCTGGTTCGAAATCATCAATGCCTCCTGAACAGTAATTCGTGTTCCATTATTATATGCTGCAACAAATGCATCATTGATGGTAGTTGTCTTCCACAAATTGACTCTGTAATCCCGTGCTTCCTTGTAACCGCTAAAAGAGCCCACTGAGTATTTATACCATCCTTCGTGCTCTTCTGTTCTAATCTCCTGTGGTAATTTGTATTTTTTGAAGTAGTTCTTAATATCTACAGCTCGATGTCCAGCAGCCAATTGAACTCTATAGTAAACCCCTTTTTCAGGTTCAAGCATATATGATTTTAAATCAAATCCTCTTTTTTTGCTTACACCTTGCTTCTTATCCTCTATTTTTTGATATTTAATAGCAATGTCCTTTCCTCCATCCACACCAGTTTCAGTATAGGTATTACTTGCTGGTTGTCCATCTGCGTTCTGATTCCCAGTAGATGAAAAAGTAGGAACAGGCACTGATGCAATTATTCCCTCAAGATTCTTAGGATCAAGATTAGTAAGATCTACCTCTTTCTGAGTGATATCGATAACTTGAGTTGCCTCATTGATAATAAAAGAGAAAGTTCCCTTAAGCAAAAGCTGCTTGATTTCCGTATTATTGATTGGAATTAATTTATAGGATACAACAAATCGTTGCTCGGCAGGGAGGTTCATCCAAAGGAATTTAACTTTTTGATCTTTAAAAGTAAAAATTGCATCCTTGGTTTGAATTGCTTCAGCCTTGAATCCCTGAGGTATTTCCTCTTCAATTTTCGCAAACTTTTCGGTACTACCCTTATTCACCAATATATTTACAACATACTCATTATTTGCCCCAACAACACTTGGCACCTGACGAATACATCTTACATTTTTTGCAATAAGTGAGATAGGTGGTTGAACGGGAACCATTTGTTGGAATTCTTTAATATCAACAATAAGGTTAGGATCAATTCGAGAGGATTGCTTAATAACAATGGACGATGAAACTACGTTTACCGATTTACGCTGATTATCCTCAATGTAAGAGAAAACTCCTTTAAGATCAAATTCACCTTTTAATCTTTCATCAACTTTTAGCCTATATAAGACTTTAAACTCTTTCTCTGAGGGGAGTTTTAACCAAATAATTTTTATTTTTTGATTTTCAAAAGTAAAATTGGCATTAGCAGGATCAACAACCTGAGCAGTAAGTCCATTTGGTAAATCTTGTTGAAATCGAGCAAAACTCTCAATTGAACCCTTTTGAAGTGTGAGTTCAACATCAAACTCAGAGCCTGCATTAACTTCTGAGGGAACACCAACAGATAGAGATACATCTTCGCTTAACATTAAATTAATGGAAAGCACTCCGACCATGTTCAATAATAAGATGATAGACCTGATCATTACGGTTACTGCGCTAAGAGTTTAGTTGTATCTAGGTGAATCAAGTACAATAATAGTAAAATATTAGGATAAAATACCTAGATACAGTCCTAAATTATTGACATCCGCAATATCTATCAAAATCAATCTATAGATATAAGCAATATAACATTCTGTATATCAATATAATACTTTATTAAACGCTATTTATTAACAAATAAAATATACTTGTTTTATTTATACGAGAATGTACTACCACCTAGGAATTCACGCAGAATTGAAGTTGGGGGTACCTCTTCCTCTGAGATTGGAGTAAAATAGCTTAAAAATTTCTGCAATCTCACCGCTTCAGAGTACTCAGGCTCAGAGGATGGAAGTTCATAAAGTATAGGTTCTGCGTGGCTCTTTAAAACACTTAGTTCATAAAGCAACGATGAATTAAACATTACATCTGCCTGCTCTTGGTATGGAAAAATATTTCTATCTTCTCCTCGACGAACGCTATCCCATCTTCTAATTGTTTCCAGTGCGCTATAACCTCGATACTTGTAATCGCGAATAATTCGTCGAATCAACCTATTATCGGTTGTTGGAATTCTATTTATTCTATCGAATGACAGAGAGGTTAAAGCGGAAACATAGACTTTAAACTTTTTTTCAGAGGGAATCAATGGAGTAAGTTCAGGGGTTAGCGCATGAATCCCCTCAATAATGATAATACCATTAGATTCAATTTTCAGAAACGCTTTATCGTAATACCTCTTTCCCTTCTCGAATGAGAATTTAGGCAGTTCAACCTCTTCGCCATTTAAAAGTCTTAAAAGATCGTTGTTAAATGATTTTACATCAAGCGCATTAATGCTTTCAAAATCAAAATCGCCGTTTTCATCCTTTGGAGTATCCTCCCTATCCACAAAATAGTTATCAAGCGATATAGTATAGGGTTTAAGACCTGATACTTTGAGCTGAATTGATAGTCGTTTTGCAAATGTGGTTTTACCTGATGATGATGGGCCTGATATGAGTACAACACGAATTTTATCTCTTTGACAATAAATTTTATCTGCTATCTGCGCTACTTTTTTTTCGTGAAGAGCCTCCGAAATCTTAATGAGTTCGCTTGAATAACCTTGTTGCACCTGCTCATTAATTGCAGCAACACTTCCTACTCCAAGAATTTCAACCCAATCTTTATGTTCTTGAAATATTTCAAACATTTGGTTTTGAATCTCAATATCCTCAACCTCGTCGGGTTTTGAACGTTTTGGGATTTGCAATAGCATTCCATTATAGTATTTTACTAAATCAAAAACATTTAAATATCCGGTTGACGGCACAAGACCTCCAAAAAAATAATCGGCGGAATCTCCGAGATAATAGATAGATGTGTAAAGCTTGGGCCGAGTTCTAAATAACCTTGCTTTGTCATGGTACCCCATTTGTTCAAACACTTCGACAATATCAGTTGTAAGAACTTTGTCGCGTTTAAAAGGTATGTTTGATTCGATTATTTCTCGCATTCTATCGCCTATATTGAAAATCAATGGCAATTCAAGGGATTGATTACACCCATCAATTTCACAATAAAACCCTTTGGAAACAGAATGCTCAAATCTAACACTTGAGCCTGGAATTAAATCTTTAACGGCCTTCTGGAGTACAAAAAAAAGAGAACGCTGATACATCCTCATTCCAGCAGGATGCGATATATCAATAAAACGAATTGTTTTGGGCGAATAAACTTCGTAACTCAACTCCTTTAGGGAATTGTTTACCATTGCACCTAAAATCGGATTTTTAAGTTTTACGTTAAATTCAATTGCAATTTCTGCCAAGTTAAGACCCGGAAGAATACATTTTTTTACATTAGTATTGCTACAAACAACCTCAACCTCTTTTCTCATAATATTCAGCAATTTCCAAAAAAGTAATAATATATTTAACCTAATATTTAAGGTCAATTGAACCAGATTTAACAATAAATATAATTAAACAAAATCAATAATAACGGTTAACTTAAAGTATAAAATTATTAAAGAATGATTTATTTAGCAATTGCATTCCAGCATCTTTCTCAATTTTAGTTACTAATACTTTAAGCACATCAATATTACCACTAGAGTAGAATGCATGATATTTAAGATCGCCTGCATCTAAAGTATTCAATTGATTATCAATTAAAACCTTCGAAACCTGCTTTGCCACAGCAGGTGAGGGATCAATTACATCAACATTATGAGGTAAAAGTTTTTTTAGTAATGGTTTGAAGAATGGGTAATGAGTACATCCAAGAACCAGCTGATCAATATTACAATCGAGCATTGGTCTTATATATTTTAAAAGAAGTTCTTCAGCTTCGGCTGAGTTAACTTTTCCTTGCTCTACAAGTTCTACTAGTCCCTCGCCAACCTGATAGCAAACATTTACATCCTTAGCATATTTATGGCTAGTTTCGATGTAAAGGCGTCCCTTAAAAGTTCCTGCAGTTGCTAAAACCCCAATGCTTTTTGTCTTAGTATTAATTGCGGCTGGTTTAATTGCTGGCTCCATTCCTATGAATGGAATAGCAAAATGTTCACGAAGCCAGTCAATAGCAGCTGCAGTAGCAGTGTTACATGCAACAACTATAACTTTGCATTCTTTAGAAATAAGAAAAGTTGAAATTAATGATGATAACGCAATGATTTCATCTTTTGGCTTTGATCCATAGGGACAATTTGCTGAATCGGCAAAAAATATAAAGGACTCGTTTGGAAGTTCTTTAACAAGTTCTTGCAATACTGATAATCCACCTGCACCAGAATCAAAAACGCCAATAGGACGATTATCGGACATAATGGGGATATAAATACTGAGTTAAAACGATGAAGCTCGGTGGCAAATGCGACCGAGCCTCAAAATGTATAATTAAAATTATTTTTTAATAATTCCAAGTTCTTTTTTAACCAATGGAAGAACATCAACACTTTGATCGGAGAAATAGGCAACAGCTCCAGTGCTTACATCAAAAACGAACAAGAAACCGTTTGCTTTAGCAACTCTCTGTATTGCTGCATTAGCCTTATCAACAATTGGTTTCATTAATTCGGCTTGCTGCTTTTGGTAATCCTGCTGAGCCGTTTGTTCAAACTCTTGCGATCTTTGTTGAAGGTCATTTAACTCTTTCTCTTTCATTTCGCGAATAGCATCGCTAAAAGTTGCTTTCTTTTGAAGATAGTCTTGATACTTTTTATTGAACTCTACCTGAAGTGTTTCAATTTGCTCTTGAAGATCTTTAGCAACTTTTTTTAATTTCGTCTCCGAGCTATCTCTCTCTGGCATAGACATTAATAATTCTTGACTATTAATATGTCCAAATTTCAATGTCTGAGCACTTATACTTGCTGCGCAAAGGAAAAGAGCAGCAATCATCAAACCTTTAGTAATTCTAATCATAATTATTGAGTTTAATATTTGTTAGGCAAAAATAAAGAAATATTAGTTGTATCCAAGTTTTTGTAAAACTTCGTCACTTTTATCATAACGAGGGTTTGTATAAAGCATATTTAAGGATGCTGCCGAATCGAATATTACAGCATAACCGCCTTCATTAGCCAACTCTTTTATAGCATTATTAACTTGATCTTGAATTGGCTTAACCAGCTCTTCCCTTTTTTTAAAAATCATACCATCTTTACCAAAATACTTCATTTGAAGGTCTTTAACCAGACGTTCTTTTTGAACAATATCATCTTCTCTTTTTTTTCGCATTTCATCCGTTAATAAGACCTTCTCTGCTTGATAATCCTGATATAATTTATCAACATCGGCATATTTCAGCTCAATCTCTTTTTGAAATTGCGCTGATAATTTATCGAGTTGTTCTTGTGCAGCTTTATAGCTAGGAATTTTCTTAAGGATATAATCACTATCAACAAATGCGAATTTTTGTGCCATTGAAGCATAAGCAATAATTAAGAGAACAGCCGAAAAAATAATTCTTTTCATAACTCAAATATTAATTATGTAAGTTATTACAATTATTTTGCCAATTATATTTATTAGACTAAGGTATTAATTAAAAAAAGTTAAAAAGGCATGCCTATAACAAAAAAGAATCGTTGATCATTAGCAAGTGGGTTATTGGGTATCTCGTCAATGCCTACGCCATAGTCAATTCCAATCATCCCTAGCATCGGAAGGAACATCCTAACTCCGGCTCCAAACGAACGGTGAACATTGAATGGATTAAAATCATCTGAGTTTGACCAAGAATTACCCGCTTCTAAGAAAGCAAGCACATAAATAACAGCTTGAGGTTTAAGCGAAATTGGATACCTAATTTCCATTGTATATTTATTATAGATATTTCCATTTTTCGCATCCTTATTTGAACTAATTTTTTTCATTGGAGTTAATGAGCCATTAGTATAACCTCTTAATCCTATTGTTTCTCTACCATAAAGGTTATAGCCTGACATTCCATCACCCCCCAAATCAAACCCCTCGAATGGTGAGTCTCCTAAATTCTTACTATAATG
>JANYLA010000094.1 GCA_025361485.1 Bacteroidales bacterium | reverse complement strand
GCTACGTAATGGTTAATGCCTTAACCAGCTACGATGTGCCATTGGTTATTGGTTGCGTTATTGCCATTTCGCTAATTTTTGTAATCGTCAATCTACTTGTTGACATAATTTATGCAATGCTAGATCCAAGAGTAAAACTTTCGTAATCTTTAATGAGTAATTTTTGTAAATTTGATTTTATCAACATATACTATTTTCAAAACAAATACCATGAGAAAAAGAATTGTAGCCGGCAACTGGAAGATGAATACTTCGCAACCAGAAGGCATAGAATTAGTTAAATCAGTTATTGAAAAATCAATTGTAGTACCTAAAGCAATTGAACTTGTAATTATTCCACCTTTCACACACCTGAGCGAGATTGTAAAACTATCGAAGGGTACATCAGTTAAGGTAGGCGCGCAGAACTGTGCCGAGTGGTCAAAAGGTGCGTATACTGGCGAAGTATCAGCAGCGATGATTTCATCAATAGGTGCTACACATGTTGTAATTGGACACTCGGAGCGAAGAGAGTTTTTTAACGAGGACAACAAAATGCTTTACCGAAAAATTAAGCAAGCCCACGAAAGCAATCTAATACCTATTTATTGTTGTGGTGAAAAGTTGAAGGAACGTGAATCAGGTAATTTCTTCGAAGTTGTTGAGAAGCAGATTAGCGAATCCCTTTTCGAACTCTCGAAGGAGCAAATGCTTCAGGTGGTTATCGCTTATGAACCCGTTTGGGCCATTGGAACTGGAAAAAATGCAACATCTCAACAAGCACAGGATATGCATGCCTTCATTCGTTTTACTTTAGCAAAAAAATTTGGTAAAGATATTGCCGATAGCATTAGCATTCTTTATGGAGGAAGTTGCAAACCATCAAATGCCGAGGAGATTTTTGCTAGACCAGATGTAGATGGAGGCTTAATCGGAGGTGCATCGTTAGTGGCAGATGATTTTATCACAATCGCACAATCCTTTTAAGAAGTTGACGGTCATCAGTTAACAGTTGACAGGAAATAGTCTGATAATATTCTGAAATCTATTATCTAACCATGGATTATATAGAACTTAAAGTAGAGGTAAAACCCTCAAGCCAAGAAACAAACGAGATGATAATTGCACAGCTCGCTGAAATTGATTTCGAAAGTTTTACTGAAAATGACAACGGCTTAAATGCTTATATCAAATCACCTGATTATACATCGGCATTAGAAGATAAACTTAAAGATTTATTCCTTCCCGAAGAAACAAGTATTTCCTACGTTATCAATAGAATAAAAGGTGAGAATTGGAATGCCAAGTGGGAGTCGGATTTCGAACCTATTCTCGTAAATAATAGATGCTTGGTTAAAGCTTCCTTCCATAAAAACTTACCCGAATTTGAGTACGAAATTATCATCGACCCAAAAATGTCGTTCGGCACAGGACATCATCAAACAACGCACTTGATGATTGAGGCAATTCTTAACGAAGATTTTATTAATAAAACCGTGCTCGATATGGGTAGCGGCACAGGTGTGCTTGCTATACTGGCTGAAAAAAGAGGCGCAAAAGATGTTTTGGCAATCGATATTGATGATTGGGCCTATCAGAATTCGCTCGAAAACATTAAGGTGAATGGATGTTATAAGATTAAAACTGTTTGTGGTGATGTAAGCTTCATCCAAGGAAAATCATTTGATATTATCCTTGCCAATATCAACCGAAATATTCTATTATCTGACATCGGACACTATGTAAAATCGCTTTCTCACAATGGGAAGCTAATACTTAGCGGAATTTTAAAATCTGATATTGAAGTAATACAGCAAAATACGAATGAACATGGATTATCCCACCTAACCACTGCCACACGCGATGAATGGGTAACAATGTCGTTTGTAAAATTATAATACGATGTGGTTTACTTAAGGATTTTACAATTGACGCTTACAGGTCTTTCGACTCTGAAAGGTCAATCAAGTTGGTTAACCTGACAGAGTTCTTAGAATCTGTCAGCGTTTTAACAACCTTAAGTAAGCAAAATGAATCACACTAATTAATTCGTTATGGCAAAAGACCTATCTTCATTCAGAAAAAAACTACTAATAGCAAGTATTTTAGTATTAATAAGCCTCGTAACCATAAACACAATAATTGCTTATTCGGATAATGAAGATAAGTTTTCGGGCGATATTCAGAAATTCCCAACGGAGCTAAATGATATCCTCAAGCAGGATATCAGCAGCGAGAATGAACTTTTACTTAAAGATTTTACCAAGTTTTGGACAGTTGATTCGGTTTTAAACGATGAGCAAAAAACAAGAATTGTAGATGCGTCAACCACCATGCTTAATAAGACCCTGAACAGCAAAAATCATTTCTTTACCTATGTCAATCTCATCATGTTTTTTTGGAGAGACGATTATGCTAAAAATCACTACCTAAAATGGGAAGAATGTTTCCTTAAAATAGTAAATAAACAAGAAACAAGTATCGGGGTTATCAGCGATTTCTTAAATGTTTCGCTGAATACGATTTCGAAAAATATATTAAATCAGGAGGGCGGATATTTTTGGAAGGTTAACAAAACAAACTACAATTTTAATTCTACTAACGAGGTCTCATTTACATTCGATTCAACGACCTTAATCTGCTCAAATGTTAAGGATAGCTTTTACATCAAATCAACCCAAGGAATATACTACCCATTAACAAAAAAATGGGTTGGTATTGGAGGTAAAGTTACATGGGCACGCTCAAAATACCCTGAGAATGAAATTTTTGCTAAGCTTCAAAAATATAGCGTTAACCTCAATGAGAATAATTATAAAGCAGATTCAGTCTATTTCACCAATAAAGACTACTTCACAAAACCAACATTAGGGCAACTAACCGATTGGCTTATAAAGGACTACAAGCCAGACAATATCCCATACCCCGAATTCCAATCCTACGACCAATGGTTTTTGATAAAAAACCTATTTAAGAATATCGATTATGAAGGGGGTTTTACAATGCGTGGATCGAAGCTGATTGGGACTGGTGGCAGATCAAAACTTGCAACCCTTATAGTTAAACGAAACGATAAGGAATTTCTGAGAGTTGAAGGGAATATATTGATATTTCAACGTCAAGTAATAAACTCCGAAAAAGCAAGAATTCGATTTAAATTCGATTCCGACTCACTATTCCATGTGGGTTTAAACTTCAACTACAGCGATAACAATAAAACGGTTTCAATTACTTCAACTGAAAAATTACTTACTCAAAGCCCATATAATAGCTCCTACCATAAACTCTCAATTTTGGCCAACCAGCTTACCTGGAAGATTACCGAAGATAAAATCCTTTTTGGAGGCTCAACTGGATCTTCATTAAATCGAGCAACGTTTGAATCCGATAACTTTTTTAACGAGCAACGATTCGATTACATGATGGGTCCTGATGAAAAGCACCCGCTGCTAGCACTTGCCAACTACGCAAAAAAGGTTAAAAGTAAATACTTTCTTGCTGAGGATATAGCTGGTTATTTAAAAAAAACGAATGAACAAGTTCGAGTTGAGATGATGAGAATTGCAGTTCAAGGATATATCTACTACGATTTTAATACAGATGAAATTCAAATAACGCCTAAACTTTACGATGCTATAAAAGCTCGTGGTCAACATATCGATTACGATGTTATTAATTTCAGTTCTCAAACCGAGGGGAATTCACCGAATGCATCTCTCGATATAAACACTATGGATCTTCAGATAAATGGGATAGAAAACATTTCGGTTAGCGATTCGCAGAATGTAAAAATTTATCCATCAAAGCAGCAAATTGTGATGAAGAAAAATCGCAGTTTTTCTTTTGGTGGAGCGGTTCGTTCAGGCTTATTCTTATTTCAAGGCAAAAAGTTTCAGTTTGATTACACTAACTTTAAAATTGCCCTCGAGGATGTTGACTCCCTTAACCTGGACTACAAAACCAAGAAGTTCGACAACACTGGAACTAGAATTCTTAGCACTATTGCCAACACTTTTGAGAAAATAGAAGGTGATATACTTATCGATAAACCCGATAATAAATCAGGATTAAAGAAGAATAAAGGTTACCCTATCTTTAACAGCACTGCAACCTCTTACATATACTACGATGATCCATCAATTTTTGGAGGTGTTTATAAACGCGATAGCTTTTACTTCGAAGTTAAACCATACAAATTTAGCAACCTCAATACTTTTGAACAGTCTGATATTAACTTTGTTGGAATTTTACACTCGGCCAATATCATTGCTCCAATAACAGATACCCTTAACCTTCGACCCGATAATTCACTTGGTTTTATAAGAGTTACACCACCCGAAGGATTTGCTTTGTATGAAGGGAAAGGAAGAGTTTTCAATAAAATCGACTTAAGTAACCGTGGTCTAAGAGCCGACGGAAAAGTAAAGTATATAACATCTACAACATCTTCCGATGATTTTTACCTTTTCCCCGACTCGATGTCAACCAAATCAAATTTATTTACAATCGACCAACAACTGTTAGGTATTCAGTATCCCGAAGCGAAAGGTGAAGTGCATAGTATAAAATGGTATCCAAAAAAGGAAAAGTTTTATGCTTATCGGGGCGAAAAGCCATTTGAAATGTTTACAAACCAAGCACGCCTGAATGGCAATCTGCTCCTAGGTCCTTTAGGGTTAATTGGAGATGGAATCGTAAGGCTAGATAATGCAAAGCTAATTTCGAAGAAATATGAGTTTAATGCGAATGACTTTATTACCGATTCAACTAGCCTGGATCTATATACTCCTGGCTCCGATTCTGTTTCGTTCGAAACAATAAAGTTAAAAGCTAAAATCGATTTTCTTACTCGGCAAGGCTCTTTCAACAAGAGAGGCCTAAGCATTTTCGCAAAAATGCAACCTCTTAGATACGAAGCACATCTCGATAAATTCATTTGGGGACTTGACAACAACGAATTAACAATGTCTACTGGTGGCAGACAAAGAGCCGTTGAAATCGAGAAATTTCATATATCACACATGGCCGATAAGGATAGTATACCGGTTGGTTCCGTTTTTTACTCCACAAAATTTGACGAAGATTCGCTCTACTTCTTCACCCCAACAGCGAAATACAACCTTAACCGTTCAAGTTTAAACGCTGACTCGGTTAAGTATATTCTTACAGCCGATGCGGCAATTTATCCAATCGATAAAAAAATTGCAATAGAACCTCTACGAAGACTTCTACCTCTATATAAATCAATCGTTTCGGCAAGTATTCCAAAACGCTTTCATAAGATTTACAATGCAGATATTTTCATCCAGAGCAGAAAGAAATACTCGGGCAAAGGGTTATATGATTATGTTGATGAAAGAGATTCTATTGAAACATTAGTACTTACCGAAGTCGGAGTTAGCGAGAATGGTCGAACTTATGGTAATGGAAATATAACTCAACCCGATAAATTTAAACTTAGTCCAGAGTTTAGCTTTATTGGGAAGGTAACGCTTAATGCACCCGATAAATTTCTTCTTTTTAATGGAGGTACTCAACCAATATTTAACTGCTTTAAGCTGAACCCAAACCTAGTTAAGTTTGAGGCGATGATTAACCCCGATAGTATATTAATACCTGTTTCGGAAACACCTCAAAACATTAACTTCGCAAAGCTTATAAATGGAAGTATTGTTCGAGAAGATTCAATCAAGCTATATGGTTCATTTTTAGGTATTCGTAAAGATTATGACGATGTTCCGTTTGTTCTTGCTTCAGGGTATATGAATTTCAACAAAAACAATCGACGATTTACCATTGGCCCTGATTATAAAATATTTAACCCCGACACTTCTGGCAATACAGTTAGTCTTCAAAAAGATTTTTGTATGATGTTTGGTGAAGGTAAATTAGTGCTTCCCATTGAACTTGGACAGGTAAAACTAAAGGCCAATGGTAGCGTAATTCATAAACTCGAAGATAATACTCTAACTCTCGATGCTATTCTCCAAATTAACTTCTTTTTCAATCAAAAATCGCTTGAGGCCATGGCTAACGAATTGAACTCATTTCCATTGCTCGACAAGATTGATTTAAGCAGAAAGATTGTCAAAAAAACACTTTATGAAAATGTCGATCCCAAAGATGCCTTTACAGCATTGTCTCAAATCAACCTATTCGGCGCACCTTCCCAAACACCAAAAGGGTTGGAAAGCACAATTACACTGGCCGAGGTAAAACTAAAATGGAATCAACGTACCCGTTCATTCATATCGTCAGGGAAAATTGGCATAGGAACAATTGGTAATATTCAGGTTAATAAAAGACTTAACGGGTATATTGAAATTGTTAAACGCCGAAGTGGCGATTTCATGACCCTTTACCTACATCTTGGCGATGATAAATACTACGTATTCAGCTATACCAAGGGAGCAATGCAGGTATCATCAAGCAACGATGCGTTTGTAGCACCAATAAAGCTATTGAAAGCTAGCGACCGTAAAGTAAAAGTTCCATTGGGTCAACAAAAGTATAACTACCTAATTGGCACAAATAATACTCTAAACACTGCACGAGAGCGTTACAAGCAGATTCAAGCGGGTGATGATAATAGTGAAGTGTTAAATAAAATGGAGAAATCTGCAAAAGATTCAGAGGCAAAAGAGCAGACTGATGAAACGGTAAAAGAGGAAAAAAAATAATACAACGACAAATTAATGTGTTTCACGAGGTATTTCTAATACCTCAAGATCTTTTATTTCTTTTCCATCAATTATAAACCTTAATGCCGTTCGGAATTTATGAAACCCATGAATGCCAGCAGCACCTGGATTCACATATAAAAAGTCTCGTTTCTTATCGTACATCACTTTTAGTATGTGGCTATGCCCACATATAAAAAGTTTGGGTGGATTTGTCTCAATAATTGGGATTATCGCTTGTTCATACCTACTTGGTGTTCCACCAATATGCGTAATAAACACGTCAACATCTTCGCAAATAAAACGCTGAATATTTGGATATATAACTCTCAACTTATGATCATCAATATTTCCATGAACTGCTTTAAAGGGCTTAAACTTAGCCATTGTATCAGCAACCTCTAAACTCCCAATATCGCCAGCATGCCATATCTCATCGCAATCTTTAAAAAAATTTGCTAATCTATCATCCCAATGTCCATGAGTATCGGAAAGCAATCCTATTCTTATCATTTGAATTTTTCTAGAACCATAAAGGTAGCAACACTTTCAAAATAGGTATATTTGAAGCAGTAAAAAGATTTATAATCTGATGTCTTATTTCTGATATCTTATAATATGCACATATTCTACGCACCCGATATTTCAGGCCATTTATATACTCTAAGCGAGGAAGAATCAAAGCATTGCATTCGAGTTCTAAGACTTGATGTTGGTGATGAAATAACTATCGTTGATGGTAAAGGAGGCTTGTTTAAAACTCGCATTGTTCAACCTGAACCAAAAAGATGTCAGGTTGAAGTTTACGAAACCATTCATGAATTTGAGAAACGTAATCACTACCTACACATAGCCATTGCACCGACTAAAAATATCGAACGATTTGAGTGGTTTCTCGAAAAAGCAACCGAAATAGGAATCGATGAAATTACGCCATTGCTTTGTGAGCACTCCGAGCGTAAAGTGGTAAACAACGAAAGGCTCGAGAAGATTATTGTTTCAGCCATGAAACAATCAATCAAAGCTTACTTGCCAAAGCTGAATCCAATGGTTTCAATTAAACAGTTTATTCATGCCAAAAATGAAGGAGATCTCTTTATCGCCCACTGTTATAAAAAAGAGTTAAACCATTTAAAAAATGAGATTAAACCCAATAAAAATAACACTATTCTTATAGGACCAGAAGGTGATTTCAGCCCCGATGAAGTGAGTATGGCTATTCAGCACAATTACAAGGAAATTAGTTTAGGCACTTCTCGCCTGCGAACCGAGACGGCAGGAGTTGTTGCATGCCATACTATTAATCTAATAAATTAAGGGGCATTTATTAGCCCCTTAATTTTTCTACCTCCCTATCATAAAGTCCAAAACATTTTGAATATCCTTCTTCGGAGTCTTGAATAGTTCGGTAAACGTGCACTTGGTGCAGGTTACTGAGCGAAACCTTCTGAATTCAAAATTCATTATCTTGGCAATAACACTCCCAGCCATAAAAACCTCGCCAAGTTCGAATTCATGACCACCGCACTTAGGGCAGGAATATTTAGTTCTTATCATCACTTTTTTCATCTTGGTTAGCCATTTCATTCGAATCCTTCGCTGATTTTGTCTTATATCGCCCTGCTTTCTTTAGTGCTTGATCAATAATCCATTCAAGTTGACCATTGGAACTACGGAACTCGTCGGCTGCCCATTTTTCAACGGCTTCCATCTTTTCAGGGGCAATCCTAAGGACAAAAGATTTTTTCTCGGCCATAAAACATTTAATAAAATAAATTACAATTCAGTAACGCCTATAAAACTTGGAATACTAAACATCATTACCATACCTGTTGAGTTTCAAAATAATTTCAGCAACAAAATCCTGAAAATCATTAAAAGTTGAATCAAACCTTTCAGGCAAAACCCATTCATTCAATTCAACCCCAATTATAAGTTTATCTTTAAACGCAACTACAGATTGAAGATAATCGATTCCAATAACAATTTTAACAGGAGAGTATTTATCCCAAAGTTCAAGGTATTCTTTAGCAATTCGTATATCAATAATTCTCAATAGTTGATCTATATTATTAGTGCTTATTGATAAGTGCTTATCGATGTAGGAATCATTAGTTTTAACTTTTTTCCTACCGGTAATAAAATCAATCCAAAAGTGCTTATTTATCTCAGCCTTAAAATCTTTAAAGCTATTTGGAATTGAAGTATAAACCCCTGAATATGTGCTACTCATTCCAACCTTTGCAGCATAAGAATCAGAAGCAAAGTAAATCATATCATTTTTACTTAACATGCAGAATTTAGAGTTTAGCATTCTGTCATTAGGAGAAAGAAAAGCTCTATTATCCTCCATACTCTCAAAAAGAAACCCCTGTTGCTGCCCAATCCTTTTATATTCCTCAAAAATCTTCATGCGATATGAGTTTACAAATTACTTATTATTGATGAAGCGTTCCTGTGTTAATAACTGGACGAGCTGACTCGTCGGAGCAAAGAACAACCATCAGGTTGCTAACCATTGCTGCTTTTTTCTCCTCATCGAAATGAACAATATGTTTTTCCGACAGTTGATCCAAAGCCATTTGCACCATACCTACAGCACCTTCAACAATCTTACCACGTGCAGCAACTACAGCAGTTGCTTGCTGACGGCGCAGCATTGCTCCAGCAATCTCCTGAGCATAGGCGATATAGTTAATTCTAGCTTCAATTACATTTATACCAGCAATATTAAGCCTTTCTCTAAGTTCAACCTCCAACTTATGATTCACCTCTTCGCCACCTGCTCTTAAAGTAAGTGTAGCTTCTTCAAGTTCGAAGTTATCATATGGAAACATACCTGCCAGCTTACGGAGAGCAGCGTCGCTTTGCACTACAACAAAGTGCTCGTACTGATCAACATCGAATGATGCTTTGAAGGTATTTTCAACTTTCCACACCAAAACAATCCCTATCATTATAGGATTACCAACCTTATCGTTTACCTTAATAGGTTGACCAACAAAGTTACGAGCCCTTAATGATATTTTTCTTTTTAAATAAAAAGGGTTAGTCCAGAAAAAACCATTCCCCTTAATGGTTCCAACATATTTACCGAAAAGAACCAACACTGATGATTCGTTTGGGTTTACGATTACAAATCCAATTGCCGTAAGGATTGACAGCATTATTCCAATTATAAACAATGGTGTTTCAAAAATTATTATACCTGCAATTGAAGCACCAAGAATTAAAAAGAATACAAGAAGCATCGTGTATCCCGATTTAGGATTAAATTGTTTTTCCATAGCATTATGATATTAGTTTAATATCATATCCTAAAGCAAAAAGCAAGAAAAAAACCGGAAATTTTTCCGGCTTAGCAAACATTAGCTTTTTTCAATATCGTTTTTATCAACTCATCGGGGACTTCAGGAGTACTGACAATCAATTCTTCAATTTTTAACGATAGCCAGTAATCGAAGTCGAGCGAAAAATCTGAGTTTACAAATAATGATTGTTCTTTTCCTGCAAAACGAGTGTATTGAAAAAAGTAGTGAGTAGATTTCTGATTCATAGGCAAACCGTTTTGTTTTTAATTAAAACGGATGCCTATATCAGTTATTACATTTTACTATTAAAATATTTAAGTGGTTAAAACCATTTTATTAACCTCTTTAATCTTCCTCATGTTGATGATCGCATACCTCATTCTACCAAGGGCTGTATTGATGCTTACATTGGTCTGCTCGGCAATCTCCTTAAAGCTAAGGTCTGCATAATAACGAAGCATTACAACCTCTTTCTGATCATCAGGAAGTTGATCTATTAGATTTCTTACATCGGTCATGATTTGCTCCAAAACGACCTCCTCTTCAATATTCTTATCGGAATATTGAGGATGGTTTAGAATATCGGCCTCATAATCATCCTTGGAAATCATCTTCGACTGCTTTTCTCTTCGAAAGTGATCAATAATAAGGTTATGAGCAATACGCATCACCCACGAAGCAAATCGATTTGCATCAACATATTTTCCCTCTTTCAGGGATTTAATCACCTTAATAAAAGTTTCTTGAAAGATATCCTCGGCAACCACTTGCTTTTTAACGAGAAGTAAGATATAGCTGTAAACTCTTTTTTGATGTCGCCGGATTAAAATCTCTATTGCAGAATCTCTGCCTTTTACAAACTCGTTTACGAGTTCATAATCGCTTAATTTACAAGCATCCACAACTACCTCCTAACTATTTTGGTTAATGGGTAGAGTTTCTTCTATAGGCAGATTTTTGGTTTAAGTTATTGTTACGCAGCAATTATTATGCAAATAAATGTATTTTTTCAAATAATCAATCAAAGTTTAAGCTAAAATCTCAAATTATTGTTTTAAAAATTGCCGAATACATCAACTATTTACCTCGTTTTACAGGTAAAGTGGGTAGAAAGTTTCATCAACAAGCATCTAAATCAGCCAATGAATTAACAAACTCATCGTAGCAATCACCTAAAATATTGCTTATAAACTCATACCTTTACAGGTCAATTTGAAGAGAATGTCGCAGAAAGAGTCAAAAAACATAATCGCCATACGAGGTGCAAGGGTGCACAATTTAAAGAATATCAGCCTCGATATTCCTCGAAATAAATTAATTGTAATAACAGGTCTTTCGGGCTCTGGAAAGTCATCATTAGCTTTCGATACTATATATGCCGAAGGGCAGCGTAGATACGTTGAGAGCCTTTCATCCTATGCCCGTCAATTCTTAGGAAGAGTTTCAAAACCTGAGGTTGATCTCATATCAGGTATTCCCCCTGCAATTGCCATCGAGCAAAAGGTCAATTCACGTAACCCACGTTCAACGGTTGGAACATCAACCGAAATATATGACTATCTAAAGCTGCTATTCGCACGAATAGGTAAGACATACTCCCCTATCTCGGGCAGAGAGGTTAAAAGGCATTCCGTTTCCGATGTGGTTAACCATATCCTCACCTTCCCCGATGATACAAAAATGATTCTCCTTTCGCCACTAAATCCTTGCGATACCTGTTCGTTAAGCGATAAATTGGGTGAACTGGTAAGAGAAGGTTTTACACGAATTGAAGTAGGCGATCAGATTATTAGAATAGATGAAGAGGGTACTCGCGACCTATTGAAACTTTCGGGAGCAACACTTAGGCTAATCATCGACAGGTTCTCTGTCTCTCATGCAGATGATTTCGTTAGCCGTTTGGCGGATTCTATTCAAACTGCTTTTGCCGAAGGTGAAGGTAAGTGTATTCTAAAAATCTATAATGGTGATGAAATAGTTGAGGATATTTTTTCGAACCTTTTTGAAAAGGATGGAATTCAGTTCGAAGAACCAAGCGAACACCTATTCAGCTTCAATAATCCGTTGGGCGCATGCCCAAAATGCGAGGGATATGGCAAAATTATAGGTATCGATGAAGAGTTAGTAATTCCAAATAAGAGTTTATCACTTTACGAGGATGTTGTGGTTTGTTGGAAAGGTGAAACCATGAGTTGGTATAAGGATCAGGTTATAAACAGTGCCCAAAAATATGATTTCCCGATACATAAACCATACTATCAGCTAAGCGATCAACAAAGACAAATTCTTTGGGATGGAACAAAAGATTTTGATGGTATTTATAAATTCTTCAAACACTTAGAAGAAAAGAAGTACAAAATTCAATACAGGGTAATGCTTTCGAGGTACATGGGTAAAACGATATGCCCCGAATGCAAAGGCGGAAGACTCAGAAAAGAAGCAACCTACATTAAGGTAAATGGTTTCACCATTCATGACCTGGTGAATAAACCTGTTTCTGAACTGATTACCATTTTTGAGAATTTTAAACTTAGTGAACACGATAATAAAATAGCTAAAAGGATTCTTCTAGAATTAAAAAATCGCATCAATTACCTCGGTAATGTTGGGCTTGGGTATCTTACCCTTAACCGATTATCGGTTACCCTTTCGGGAGGTGAATCGCAACGCATTAATCTATCAACATCTTTGGGAAGTAGCTTAGTTGGATCGCTTTATGTTCTAGATGAGCCAAGTATCGGTTTGCACTCAAGAGATACTCAGCTATTAATAGGAGTATTAAAAGATTTACGTGATTTGGGAAATACCGTTATTGTTGTAGAACATGATGAGGAGATTATTAAATCTGCCGACCACATTATCGATATTGGTCCTTTGGCGGGAAGACATGGTGGTGAAATTGTTTTCGAGGGCGACAGAAAAGAACTTGAAAAAGCAAAAAAGAGCCTCACCGCAGATTACATCAACCATATAGAGAAGATACCTATTCCATCTCCACGTCGTAAATGGTCAAACTTTATCGAAGTCTTGGGGGCAAGAGAGAATAATTTAAAAAATATCAATGCAAAATTTCCACTAAACGTGATGACGGTTGTTACAGGCGTTAGCGGTTCTGGAAAATCATCATTGGTTAAAGGGGTTCTATACCCTGCCCTATCGAAAATGATTACAGGATCGGGCGAACGACCCGGTCAGCACGATTTAATTAAAGGAGATGCACATTTAATTAAAGGGGTTGAAATGGTTGACCAAAATCCAATTGGCCGATCATCAAGGAGTAATCCTGTAACCTATATTAAAGCTTGGGACGAAGTTCGTAAGCTGCTATCGGAACAACCATACGCAAAGCGTAGTGGTTACAAACCATCACACTTCTCTTTCAATGTCGAGGGCGGTAGATGCGAGGAGTGTCAAGGTGAAGGAATTATTACAGTAGAAATGCAGTTCATGGCCGATGTTACCCTTGTTTGCGAAACGTGCAATGGAAAACGTTTCAAAGAGGATGTACTTGAGGTTAAGTACAATGGTTCAAGTGTTTTCGATATTCTCGAAATGACAGTAAACCAAGCAATAGAATTCTTTGAAGTTGGAAAATCATCAACCGAGAAGAAAATTAACGAAAGATTAAAACCATTACAGGATGTTGGTTTAGGGTATATCAAGTTAGGTCAAGCATCAAGCACTCTTAGCGGGGGCGAAAGCCAAAGAGTGAAACTTGCTTCGTTCCTTCAGAAAGATCAGGTTATCCAACCACATCTCTTCATTTTCGATGAACCTACTACTGGGCTTCATTTTCATGATATTCGAAAACTACTGGATGCATTCAATGCATTGCTACAGAAAGGGCATAGCCTAATTGTAATAGAGCATAATATGGAGGTAATAAAGAGTGCGGACTGGGTTATTGATCTTGGACCGGATGGAGGTGAGAAAGGTGGAGAATTAGTATTTGAGGGAACTCCTGAAGATTTTAAAAAATCAAATTCATCAATTACTGGAACCTATATTACGAGCAAACTCGAAGAATAATCACAAAAAAAAGTCGCATTAAATATGCGACTTTTTTATTTTTATTAATGAATCAATTATTCCGTTTTTAAGCCAAACATAATTGCAACACATCCGCTTGTAGGAATATCAGCATTCTTTTCATCGGTAGGGATTTTTACTACAATTATTAGCTGTTGAGTAGCTTCAACCTTAAAATCCCATGATGTTGAGTAGTTATTACTCGCATTAGTGTAAAGAAGTTTTTTATCAACATCAAAAACCTTAAATTCTACCTTTGGTAAGGTTTCCTCACAGCATATCGAAATACGGTATTCCTGACCGGCATAGAATGTTTTGAATAACTCCGCATCTTCACCTTCAGTAAGAATAGCCGCATTGAAGTTTCCATCATGAATATATGGAGCAAGCTCTTGCTTGCAAATCTTCTTTGCAAAATTCTTACATTGTGCACCACCGGTCAACGATGCGGTCAGGAGAATACTGACAAATGCAATGTAAGCCAATGATTTCATATCTTGGTTTGAATTATTTTTACAATGTATACTTTTTACGAATCTCAAGAACTTTTGCTTTGAGTTTCGAGAAAACCTCAGGGCTAACCGAGGTCACATTCTTTGATTTTAATGTTGTCACTCCGCTCTTCTTATTAGGCACAGCTTCAACGCCTGAAACCGAAACTTTAACCTGACTGTAAATAGCATTTATTTCATTAACATCTGCTAAAACCGATTTAATATCAGCATTATCTTTGCTCTGATTTAGCAGATTAATTACCGTGTTGAGCGATAACTTTTGATCGATGATTCTATTGATTAGCTCCGTATTATCTGTTTTAGAGTTCTCGGCAAGTGAGATGGCAATATACAAACCCTCAACCCAACCACCAACTAGAATAATTGAACCAACCGAAACCCTATCGTTCTCCTCAAGGTTTGAATTTGTATTTAATAGCGTTTCAGAGATAATATCAAGAATAACATCCCTATTATTAACGTTCGCTTCAAGTTTTTCAATAATTGTATTATCGATAGCATTTAGAATACCAAGTCCCTCGGCCATCTTTTTAGAAGCGGTCATGTATCGAATCGAAGCCTGAGTTTGATCGAAAAGGCTAGCATAACTTAGATCGGTACTGTAAATACCTAAGTTTAAAGCCATGCTTTTATTAGTGTTATAGCGCGATGTATTATCGGCGGAGTTCAATATTTCCTCATTATAAACTGCTCCTGCTCTTTTAAGGATCATTGCAGTTTCAAGAGGCGATGGAAGTGAATAGAAAACCTGCTTTGCTGCCTTAATCCCTTTAAGGGCAAGGCTATCCTGCTCGGGAGTATTCATATCCACTTGAACTTTATCGGATTTCCTATTCTCAGATGAGCAACATACAAAAACTAGGGCAGTTAAAATAAAACTATAAATAAACCCCGCCCTTATTCCTGTTAATCCTTTTACCATATCCTGAATTTTATTTTGGTAAATATCTTGAAAACATTCTATATAACAAGTAAAATTAATATATTTTTCAAATGTTATCACCTAAAACGACTTTATTATATGTTAAAAAAGGTTGATTTACATCATGTTCTTCAAATCTATAAATGCAAAAAGCTGTTTAGCTGCTAGTTGCGAAATTTATATCATATTATAAAACTATATAAATGATTACTTAACTTTACGAAAAATTTTTAATCATTATGAGCAATCTCGCGCTAACTGAGAAACAGAAGACTATTGTAGCAACAATACAATCGATGAACGACAATCAAATTATTTCGTTAATTCAAGATTTCAGAGAGAATGGTAAACTATTTATATTAAATCCATTATTGGAGATGATTTATACAAATCGTAGTTTATCATTAAAGGAAGCAATTCTAGAATTAGTCGGTGACATTAAGAATCAGGATGCTGCCGAAATCATTGCCAATTCTATTCAAAGCCATATTGGAGATCCGAATACAATCGGTTTACTTTCTGCCTGCTGGCAAAGCAATCTCGACTTTGGTGATTACTTTCCTCTTTTTATTGATATACTTTGCAGTAGCGATTATCAAGCATCCTTTGAAGCGTTCACTGTGATTGAAAATTCAATTGGGAGTGTTGACTTAAAAAGCATCGACCTTTACATAGCAACTCTTGAATCGAAATTAAAAACAATTCCAATTGAGAAGCAATCTTTACTGACTGAAACAATAGTTATGCTTGAGAGTTTTAAAAAAAACGGGGCTGAATAGTTGAGGTTGTTCTGAGTTCTATCACTTTAGACTGTAATCTCTAACTCCAAATATACTACTTCCAGCCCTTACCATCGTGCTTCCTTCTTCGATTGCAACTGTATAATCGCTAGACATGCCCATTGACAACTCTCTGAAGTAATCATTTCGGAAGAAATGTCTTTCCTTAATATTTTTAAATAAATCTTTGAGGAATTTAAATTCTCTACGAATATGCTCAACATTATCAGTAAAGGTCGCCATACCCATAAATCCAACTATTCTAACATTCTTCAATTGTTTAAACTCTTGGTTAGATAATAGTTCATCTAGTTCTTCGGATGAAAGACCAAATTTTGTCTCTTCCATTGCAATATGAATCTGAAGTAAGCAATCAATTACTCTTCCTACCTTTTCTGCCTCTTTATCAATTACAGTCAATAATTTCAGGCTATCAACAGAATGAATAAGGCTTACAAAAGGAGCTATATATTTAACCTTATTGGATTGCAGATGTCCAACCAAATGCCATTCAATATCCTTTGGCATTACCTCGTGCTTCGAAACCATTTCCTGAACCTTATTCTCACCAAATACTCGTTGTCCCGAATTATAAGCTTCCATAATAATGTCTACAGGATGAGTTTTTGAAATGGCAACCAACTTCACATGCGGTGAAATAGCGGATTTTATTTCTTGAAGATTTGATTGGATGCTCATAGCTAAATATTTTGCACAAAGGTATAATGAAAAATAAGAGGAGAAAATACTATTCTAAATAAAAAGAGCGTCCGTTTGGGCGCTCTTTCTATATTTTATGAGAATTATTTCAATTCATGGATAACTAATCCGCTTCTCAGTTTCGGTTCAAACCAAGTTGTTTTTGGAGGCATTATGTTACCCGTATCAGCAATATCAATAAGCTGTTTCATTGAAACAGGATAAAGTGCAAAAGCAACCTTCATCTCACCGCTATCAACACGCTTGCTCAGCTCGCCTAAACCGCGAATACCACCAACAAAATCGATTCGTTTTGATGTTCTTAAATCTTTGATATCAAAGATAGGATCAAGAACCATATTCGATAGAATGGTAACATCGAGAACTCCAATCGGATCGTTATCGTTATACGTACCAGATTTGGAGGTTAATGAATACCATTTTCCCTCAAGATACATACTGAAGTTATGGAGCTTTGCAGGTGTATAAACCTCTTTTCCTATTTCCTTTACTTCAAAATTTGCATTTAGCTTTTCAATAAGTTGATTTGGAGTTAACCCATTAAGATCCTTAACCGTACGATTGTAATCAATAATTCTCAATTGGTTATCGGGGAAAATAACTGCTAAGAAGAAGTTATACTCCTCATCTCCTGTATGATTTGGGTTAGCAGCCTTTTTCTCTAATCCCACCCTTGCTGCTGCTGCTGTACGATGGTGACCATCGGCAACATAAAGAGCAGGAATTTGAGCAAATATTTCAGTAATTCGTTTATTTACACTAGCATCGTCAATTACCCAGAAGTGGTGACCAAAACCATCTTCAGCAACAAAATCGTAAACGGGTTTGTTATTTTTCACAACGTTCTCAACAATCTGATCCATCTCCTTAACGGCAGGATAAGCGAAGAAAACTGGCTCTACATTCGCATTTTGAATACGAACATGAATCATTCGATCCTCTTCCTTATCAGGGCGAGTTAACTCATGCTTCTTGATCTTACCATTCATGTAATCATCAATATTACAGCAAGCCACTAAACCATACTGAGTACGACCAGCCATTGTTTGAGCATAAACGTAGTACTTTTCGGTATTATCTTGCACCAACCAGCCTTTTGCTTGCCATTTCTTGAAATTTTCAACTGCCTTATCATAGGCAGGTTGAGTATGCTCATCGATAATTGGATCAAAATCGATTTCAGGTTTGATGATGTGTAAAAGTGATTTCTCTCCTGCCTCTGCTTTTGCCTCAGCTGAATTTAGCACATCATAAGGGCGCGAAGCTACCTCTTTGGCAAGTTCCATTGGTGGGCGTATACCCTTGAAAGATTTTATTTTAACCATTTTTTTAAAAGTTAATCGTGAACCGTTAATCGAAAATCATTAAACTTTATTCAGATACCTGACTATGCCTAGGGTTACTTGCTTAACTTTGCTAATCTTCAACATCAATTCATCAATGTTTGAAATATAGCCTAATCGATTAGAAATTAAAATTTGTGTTTCCAATTCAGCAAGCGAACCTAATGAGAAATAAAGAAAATGAATGGTTTCTTTCGAACTCTTACGAGCGCAGCCTTCAGCAATATTCGAAGGTACTGAAATAGCTGCTCTTCTCATCTGTTGAATTAGCCCAAACATTTCTTCCTTAGGAAAAGATTTTGTGATAGAATAAATTTCTACTGATAAATCAACAGAATTCTTCCACGCATCTAATTCCTTATGATCCATAGTCTCTCTTTCGTTTAACAATTAACATCTAACTAATTTATTTATTTACTTGGAATGTCTTATCACCATTCTTAATAAAACCTACGATTTGGTTTGCAGAAGCCAAACCAGCATTGATATTAGCCTCAGCTGTTTCTGCTCCCATTTTCTTAGGGGTTGAGAAAACTCTACCTGGAAATTTCTCAACCAACTCTGCATGACAATCGGCCATGATATCAGTAGCATACTTAAGATCAGCACGTTCTGCAAAAGCCTTTTTCATTCCTTCCTCGTCAATAACCTCTTTACGAGCTGTATTGATTAAGGCAGCACCCTTTGGCATTTTGGTTAATATATCGTAACCAATTGATTTTTTTGTTTTATCATTTGCAGGAATATGCAATGAAACATAATCGCATTTACTGTAAAGTTCTTCAATAGTATCAACAACCTTTACACCATCTTTTTCAATCACATCTTTTGAAACGAATGGGTCGAATGCGTAAACTTCCATACCGAAACCTTTACCGTATTTTGCGACATATTTACCAACGTTTCCATAAGCATGAATGCCCAGCTTTTTACCCATAATCTCAGTACCTGTTCCTGGTTGGAAAAGACCACGTGCCGAAAATATCATCATACCTATTGCTAACTCAGCAACTGCATTTGAATTTTGACCAGGAGTGTTCATAGCAACAACACCCTTTGCTGAACAAGCAGCAAGATCGAGGTTATCATAACCAGCACCAGCACGAACTACAATTTTCAGGTTTTTACCTGCTTCAATAACTTCTTTGGTAACCTTATCGCTACGAACGATAAGCGCGTCGGCATCTGCGACAGCTTTTACAAGATCATTTGGATCGGTATATTTCTCGAGAAGTGCAAAGGTAAATCCTGCTCCCTCAACAATTTTTTTAATCCCTTCAACTGCAACCTTTGCAAAAGGTTTTTCAGTTGCTACTAAAACTTTTGCCATGGCGATTATAGTTTTTAATTAATATTGACATGAATAATTAATTTAAAATAAAGGTTGAACGACCATTGATCATTCAACCTTATTTTATTTAAATGTTATTCTAATTAAGCATTTTGCTTTTCGAATTCTTTCATACAGTCAACTAAAGCCTGAACGCTTTCAATTGGGCAAGCATTGTAAATGGAAGCACGGAATCCACCAACCGAGCGGTGACCTTTAATACCAACCATACCTGCTTTTTTAGCAAAATCCATGAAAGCAGCCTCTTTATCTTTGTATTGGTCAGCCATTACAAAACAAACGTTCATGATAGAACGATCCTCTTTAACAGCTGTACCAACAAACATTTTATTCCTTTCAATTTCGCCATAAAGCAAATCGGCTTTTTGATTATTGATTTTATGCATAGCAGCAACACCGCCCAATGATTTTACCCATTTCAAGGTTTCGTACATTACATAGATTGAAATTACAGGTGGAGTGTTATACATTGAATTATCTTTGGCATCCTCGCCAATATGGGTTTTGTAATCAACCATACTTGGGAGTTTTCTTTCGGCTTTGCCTAAAATGTCTTTACGAACGATAACAAAAGTAACACCGGCAGGACCAACATTTTTTTGAGCACCACCATAAATCATAGCATACTTCTTAATGTCAACTGGACGGCTCATGATATCGGAACTCATATCGGCTACTAGGTTTATAGGGCAATCGATATCAGTTTTAATTTCGGTACCATAAATGGTATTGTTGGTTGTGATGTGAAAATAATCGGCATCGGCAGGGATCTTATATCCTTTTGGAACATACGAGAAATTTTTATCAGCCGAAGATGCAACTACTTCAACAGCTCCGTATAGTTTAGCCTCTTTAATCGCTTTTTTTGCCCAAACACCAGTCTCAAGGTATGCAGCCTTTTTGTTCAATAGGTTAGCAGCAACGGTATAAAATTGAGTTGATGCACCGCCACCAAGAAACATTACAGCATATTCATTGGGGATATTCAACAAATCTCTCCAAAGTTGCTCGGTTTCAGCCATAACTTTTTCCCAACCTGGTGTACGGTGAGAGATTTCCAAAAGGCCAATTCCTGTATTATCAAAATTACGAATAGCATTGATTGTTGCTTCAATGGCTGGTTTTGGAAGTATGCAGGGACCGGCGTTAAAATTATGTTTTTCCATGACTATTGAACTTTTAATTTGTGTTTAAAAATTTATTCCAAGGTCAAAATTCAAATTATTTTTTGATTTTTCCTAATTAAACCAAAGCGTTATTATACAGTTTTCATTAAAACAATAAGTTTTAATAAATTACGATTAATCAATAAAATCTAAATATAATGATTCTAAATAAAAAATTTAATAACAACTCCTTAACCCAAAGGTACAATAAGTAAATCCTTTAAAACAGGCACTACCGATGTAATATCTATTGTAAAACAATAACCAATAACATCGTCAAGTCCCAGCTTTTTCAACCTATGTTTTTGAGCTATTTTCTCAACATATGTATCCATAGTATCCTTAGCTATTGCCCACAAATCAATTGACGCATTAACGGAATCACATTTTGTATAGAAAACACCTGATTCAATAAGGCTTCCTGAAATTGCTCCAGCGAGCAATGCATCCTCAATGCAGAATTTCCCTTTCCACCCTGAGCATAGAATAAGAACATCTTTTTTCTGCTCTTTCAGGTATTTTACTATGGCCGAAAAATTAAGGAAAGCACCCACAACAACTTGGTCAGCATCTTTACCAACAGCTATGGCATTTGTGCCATTAGTTGTACTGTATACTAACGTTTTACCATCGACAACTTCTTTAGTAAATAAAAAAGGGGAGTTTCCAAAATCGGCAAAATCTAATTTCTCTCCATTGCGCTCAGCAACAACCAAGTAGCCTTTATCTTTATACTCTTTTGCCTCCTCAACGGTTTTAACAGGAATTATCTCCTTAACACCATTATGCATCATAGTGCAGATAACTGATGTAGCCCTAAGCACATCAACAACAACCACTATTTTGCCTTTTGGGTCATAAACTTTGAAAAGTTCAGTGGAAAAACAAACCTCAACAGTATTCATTATGCTTTTGAATTATTGCCCGCAAATGTAGTAAAAGTGAAACAAAAAAGGACTCCTAATTAGGAATCCTTTTATATGTTATAGAGGTATGTTATTTAGCCAAATGGAAAGGTGGTTTTACAACTTTCGCCTTCAACTTTTTATCTCTAATTCCGATAAAAACCTCGGTTCCTTCTTTCCAAAAACCTTTTTTCAAGTAACCCATACCTATACCCTGTTTGCTCATTGGTGACATCGTACCTGATGTTACTTCGCCTATTTCATTACCCTGAGCATCATAAATAATATAATGTTGACGTGGGATACCACGCTCAATCATGATAAAACCTTTCAGCATTTTATCGGCACCTTCTTTTTTATGCTTCTCCCAAATATCGCGGTTGATAAAGTTTTTACCATCAACAAATTTGGTAATCCAGCCTAGTCCGGCTTCGATTGAAGAAACTTCATCATTCATATCATTGCCATACAAGCAGAAGCCCATCTCCAAACGTAGAGTATCGCGAGCACCTAAGCCGATTGGCTTTATTCCAAACTCTTTACCAGCCTCAAATACTGCTTTCCAAAGTTTTGCAGCATCTTCATTTGCACAATAAATTTCGCAGCCACCAGCACCAGTATAACCTGTTGTTGCAAAAATCACCTCTTTAATACCAGCAAATGAAATTTTCTTAAATGTATAATACTCCATATCCTCAACTGAAGCATCAGTCAACTTTTGCATTGCCTTTAGAGCAAGAGGTCCTTGTATTGCTAGTTGAGCAATCTCATCAGAAGCATTATAGAGCTCCTTACCAACCGTTAAACCAAATTTTGGAGCATGCTCACAAAGCCAGTTCCAATCTTTCTCCATATTTGAAGCATTGACTACCAAAAGATATGTAACGCTATCAACTCGGTAAACCAGAAGGTCATCAACAATACCGCCTCTACCATTTGGGAAACAGCTATACTGAACCTTTCCATCAACTAGAACAGAAGCATCGTTGCTTGTTACATATTGGATAAATTCTAAAGCCTTTGTACCCTTTACCCAAATCTCGCCCATGTGCGAAACATCAAAAACGCCAAGTTTTTCGCGAACGGTTATGTGTTCGTCGTTAATTCCACTGTATTCGATTGGCATATTATAGCCTGCAAACTCGGCCATTTTTGCTCCTAAATCGATGTGAAACTGTGTAAATGCAGTATTTTTCATTGTAATAGAGTAATATTAAAATATGTGTGATTCTAAAAAAAACATACAAAGTTACATTTTTTTCGATATACCTACGAGACTTTATTCAAATATTAACAAATCAAATTAAAGTGATTAATTCAAACCTCAATCCCTTGTTTCAAAATCCTTAAAACATGATGATCTAGATCACCTTCCTTTTTTTTTATTTAAATTAATGCCATAAAAATGGAATGTTAGCTTATTTTTGCCTAAGGTTTATTAACATCTATCAAAAACAGTTGCCTTTTTAAATTAAAATGGAGAACTTTAAACACATAAATACCGATTATCTCGATGAGATATCAGAGGGTAATCAGGATTTGGCATGTGACTTAATAGAGATGTTCATTAAACAGGTACCCATTTTTTCTGAGCAATTAGATGATCTGTATTATAAGGGTGATTTTATTTTACTTGGGAAACTTGCTCATAAAATTAAGAGTTCTGTTGCAATGATGGGTATAGATGAACTCACAACTGATATGAAAACTCTTGAAAATATTTCAAAGGAAGGAAAAAACGATGATAGATACCCGGTTTTCATATCAAAATTCAAATCCATATCAAATGAAGCGATAATTGAATTAAACGAAATATTAATAAAACTAAAATAAAAGCGCCATGCTTAAAGTAGATAATATCGGAAATGTAATGGTTGTTTCATTCGACCAAGATAATAAGATCAATGTTACCGTATCCCAAAAAATAAAGGTAGAGGTTACAAAACTTATTACACCACACTCAAAATTGGTATTAAACCTCGATGGTATTAACTATATCGACAGTACCGGTTTTGGTATGCTCCTATCGATTCTTAGAACCTGTAAGAATCACCAAAGTCTTCTTAAACTATGTAATATTTCACCTGAGGTGATGGAACTCGTTAAGTTACTTCAACTTCAAACGGTGTTTGATATACGCAACAACATTGACGAATGCATAAAAGGATTTGAATAAATAGCCTTTTATATAAAAAACACAAAAGAAGAGTTGGTTTAAAACCGACTCTTCTTTTTAAATTTATAATGGCAAAAAGAAATTTTGTAATCATATTCTTTAATTCAACTGCCAATCAATTATTGACTGAAAACGGGGTGTCTTTTGCGGTTCATCAATAGTGTTATGATATTTTAATTCCCATAATAGTTATATCATCTGTTTGTTCGATTTTCTTTTCGTTACAATTCATCCACGCTTCAATGATATTATCAAGTATTTCTTTTTGTTTTAGCAACGGCTTATTTTGATTTTCTACTAACAACTGTTTAATCTTTACTTTTTGAAATTTTTTATTCTCAATACCCCCAAACTGATCTTCGTAGCCATCGGTAGCAAGATAAATGATATCCCCCTTCTGTAATTGGATTATGTGATTTGTAAAGGGCTTTATATTATGGCTTATAGCAACTGTAATTCTATCTGCCTCAATTTCGGCAAGCTCTTTAGTGTCGCCTGACAAAACAAATATCGAATTGTTTGCTCCAGCAAATTGCATTTCGTGTGTATTCAAATTTAGTATACAGAGTGCTATGTCCATTCCGTCTTTTGGTCTACCAACTTCAAAGGATTGTTTCAATGCTTCAATTACAGAGAAACGCAATTGCTCAAGCACCTCCGAAGCTTGTAGAATTTCTTTTTTTCGAACAATTTCATTTAAAAATGATATTCCTAACATACTCATGAATGCACCTGGAACACCATGCCCAGTACAGTCAGCAACAGCAAAAATAAGCCATTCGTTAATTTTCGTAGCCCAGTAAAAATCACCAGATACTACATCTTTGGGTTTAAAAAGAATAAAATGATCATTAAGAATAGTATCTGCATATTTGCTTGAAGGAAGCACGGCTTCCTGAATTCGCTTGGCGTAGATAATACTATCTGAAACCTTCTTATGTATTACTTCAATTATCTCTTTTTGCACAGTAACCGTATCTCGCTGCGCCTCTATCTCGTCTCGCTGCGCCTCTATCTCGTCTCGCTGAGAGCTGATTTCTTCATTTTGCTGATTGAGAATTTCATTTTTCGCATCAACCAATTGTTTTTGCTCCTCAATAGTATTCTTTTGTATGCGAGTGATATGAAGTGAACGGAAAATATAACCTGCAAAAAACAAAACAAAAATAAGACCTAAAACAACAGACCAAATCATTATTCTCTGTCTCTTATTTTCAGCTTTTGTAATCATTTCTTTTTTATCAAACTCATAGTTCATCTCAATTTGCACAAGATGCTTTTTACTATCATTACTAAATAGCGTGTCGTGTATAGCGATGTATTGACGATAATAATATAACGAACGAAGTCGCATTTGTTCATTTGTTCCTAATTTGCCCCCAAGCGAATCGGCTAGCGGAATATCAGACTTTTCATATAGATTACCTAAACTTAGATAAACATCTTGAAGATCAAATAATTCACCAATACTGCTCGTTAACACAAAAGAGCGATAAATGTAATCATAAGCCTCCTTGTATCTTTTTTGATTTGTATATAGTAAACCGATGTTATTAGATTGCCTCGCAACACCGCTCTTATCATCAAGTTGTTCAGCAATTTTCAGTGCCATAAAATAATAGTTTAACGCCTTATTGTAGTCTTTTTGCTCATCGTAAACTACCCCAATATTGCCAAGCCATATTTCTATATTAATTTGATTTCCTATCTCTTTATCTATTTTCAAAGCTTTGAAATAATAGTTCAAAGCCTTTCGATATAATGAATCAATAATTATCTTATTTGCTAAAGTTATCGGTTTTGAGGCTGCTTGATTTTTATAAACAAGCCCTATATTACCTAGTTTTGTTGCAATACCTTTCTTTCTTGCCAACTTTTCGTCAATTCGTAATGCTTTAAAATAGTAATCGAGTGCTTTTTGATAATCCTTATGTTCATCGTAAATAACTCCAATATTGCCTAGCGTTTTTGCTTTACGAATTAAAAACTGGGATTTGTTTTTTGATTCAGCCTCAACTTCAAGTTTATCCCACATTGCTAGTGCTTTAAAATCGAAATCGAGCGATCTCCTGTAATCACCTATCAACCTGTAAAATTGTCCTAATTGGTGGAAACAGGCTCCTATCCCGAGTTGCCTCTTTGATTCGGGAATATTTTTAGAATTACTTAAAATATCAAGCGCTTGATTTGCAAAAATAATTGACGAATCGGGATTGGAATACTGTAATTCCCATGAAATATCGATAAGGTGATTAACCCTAATAGAATCTATTTTATCATGTTTGAGAAGAGAGCGAAGAGAATCAATGGTAGGGTTCTGAGCATACGCAAATATGTTTACTGTCGTTAACAGTATTGTAAACCCTACTTTCAATTTTAATTTCTGCACTTAGTGTTTTTTTTATTCAATTAATATTCTTGAGCCCTCTCCTCTAGGTCAATCACTCTGAATGCACCTTCGGCCAATGCCTCCATCTCGTTCTCGCCAGGGTAAACATGGAATTCAGTCAGGTTTCCAACATAATCTCGCAAATCATTATTAAACTTCTCATTATACGCAATTCCTCCTGTTATAATGATTGCCTGTGCCTTACATTTTGATGCAGCAAAGTACGCCCCGATCTCCTTGGCTATTTGATATACAAAAGCCTCGTAGATAAGTGCTGCTTGCTCATTGCCATCCTCAACCATTTTTAAAACCTCACGAACATCTTCTGTTCCAAGATAGGCTTTGAGTCCGCTATTTTTTGACAGTAAAGTTTCAACCTCTTTTTGTGATTTGCTGTAACAAAGCTTCATAACTCCACGAAGTGGGAGGGCTCCGGCCCTATTCGGAGTAAATGGCCCCATGCCTAACAACCCATCATTGATATCCACTAGTTTTCCACCGATGACTAAGGAGATTGATATACCACCTCCTAAATGGGCAATCACATAGCAAGTTTCGCTAAAAGAAATATTCTGTTTCTTTGCAATTTTCCTAGCGGTCATCTTCATATTTAAGGGATGCCCTCTTCCATCTCTTTCTATTCCAGGGACACCTGAAATTTTAGCTTTAGGCCACATGTTATCACACGAAACAGGATCAACGGTATATGTTTCCGTAATAGAAAACTCTGCTTTTAGTCTATTAGCAAGTAACCCACCTAGATTTGATGCATGTTCACCGTAGGTACATTCCATGGCATCTTTAAGAAATGATTCGGAAATTCTAAAAGTACCGCCAACGATAGGTTTAACAATACCTCCTCGACCTACAATCCCAACCACTACAAACTCTTTCGATTTAAAAAAATGATTTAACCATTCCTTTATCATCTCGTAACGATAATCTAACTGATCCGTTACTCGATTAAATTTATCGAGTTCAAATTGATGATGTTTTATATTCTCAGAGTGTATCTCACCATTTCTATGATAAATAGCAATTTTGGTAGAAGTAGACCCTGGATTAATAACAATTACAATTTGTTTTCCCATGGCTGTTTGAGTATTATAAAATACAATATAGACAAATAAGTTAATTTACAAACACTGAAAAAGCAATATTTGTTACATTAACTCTATGACATTATGAACAAAAAAAGCGATGCAGAGTTTTCTGCATCGCTTAAATAAAAATTCAGTTATATTGATTATTCAGCAGGAGACATAACAACTTCAACAATGTTGCCCTGTTTAAACATTTTCTCAGCCATAGCCCTTACTTTCTCAACAGTAATTCCGTTTACCAACTCTTTGTATTTTGAATTAATATCAAGACCATTCTCGTACTTTTCGCGAATTGCGCTCGACCAGTAGCCGTTCTCACGCTGATTTTGATCGAACTGTTTTAGCATAAACTCTTTTGCTTTTACCAGATTATCTTCTGATGGCCCTTGGGTCATAATAACCTTAACCTCATTGTGAATAATTTCAATCATCCTTTCTTTACGAGCAGGATCAGTATCAAAATTAAATATAGCACCAAATGATGGATAGGGGAAATTTCTTACATAAGCCCTAACACCAACACCATAAGAAGCACCCTCTTTTTCGCGAATCTCGTCAATATACCTATTGTTTAATACGCTTTTAACGACATCAACTAATAATTTATTTTCAAGTGTGTAATCCATATCACCAGTATAAGCAATATTGACTGTTGCTTTTGGATCTTTCAAAGGTTTCTTGAAATAGTTTTGAACCTTGCCCTTTGGAGGACGAACATTATTATCCTTAGCTGCTTCAACTCTCTTAATACTTGGTAAACCTCCAATGTACTTCTCTACTAAACCTTTAACCTCATCAGGGTTAACATTCCCAACAAAAACGAAAATGAAGTCAGAAGCATCAGCAAATCTGTTTTTATAGAAATCAAGGCTTTGTTTGTAGCTTATCTTATTCAAAAAGTCAACATTCATAGGCATAACCCTTGGACTATGGTTAGCCATCATTATAGAAACGCTATCGCGGAATGACATACGTGGATCGGCACCAGCGTTTGCATAATATGCCTTCATTCTATCCATAAACGAAGTGTATGTTTGCTCATCTTCACGTGGTTGAGTGAAATATAAATATACTAACTGCAACATTGTTTCGAAATCCTTCGGCGATGAACTACCCATGAATCCTTCGCTAGCTTCAGTAATCATAGGAGAAACACCAACAACTTTTCCTGCAAGCATTTTCTCTAAATCGGTGCTAGAAAACTCACCAACACCTCCATTAGCAACAAGCTGCGAAGCAAAAGATGCAGAAGGAAGAGTTTTAACATCAACCAAGGATATCCCACCTTTACTAAATGCGTTTAGTTGAACCTCATCTGCTTTAAAATCTGTTTTCTTAAAAACAACCTTCACGCCATTTGATAATGTCCACTCTGTAGTACCAAAATCTTTATCCTCTTTAGCTGCAGTAACTTTACCAACTGAAGCAAGGTTCTCAACTAATGGCTTATTCGAAACCTTATCTACATAAGCCTCTAGCTTTTCAGCATAAACATCTTTTATTGCTTTTGAAACCTCATCAACTGTTGGAAGTTTAATGCCATCTTTTTTAGGAGCGTTAATTGTAATTACCAAGTTTTGCTCAGTAATCATACTTTTTGCATATGCGTTAATCTCATCAATTGAGATTGATGGAAGAACACCTGCTGCAAACATATATTCGAATTGGATACCAGGAATTGGCTCATTTTCGAGGAAATTATTAACGCACTCGTTAACAAATTTTTCATTTTTTTCTTTATCCTTTTCTTTCAATTGATTCTCTAAACCACGAAGATAATCAGACTTCATACGCTCAAGTTCTGTAGAAGTAAAGCCAAATTGTTTTATCCTTTGTGCCTCGCGGATTAAACCTTTTACACCATCAGTAACATTGTCGTTCTTTGCAGCAGAATAAAGATAAACAACATCCCTGGTCCTAACAAGTGAACCAATTGCAAAACCAGCGAATACAAAAGGTGGATTTGGTTTCTGAATTAACTCGCTATAACGAGCATTCATCATGCTTGAAATAAGTGAACGCTGAATTGAAGTTCTTAAATAACCAAGATTTTTAGGCTCGTTAATATCGGTTTTTTGCTTTATAAAAACAGTAACCATTGTATTACGAGCTTCGGCATCGTTAGCAATACCAATTAGGGGTTCAACATTATCGGGAAGTTCAAAAAACTCTCTCTTAGCAGGATTAACAGGCTTTTTGATATCAGCAAATAAGGTTTTAATCTTTTGCTCAATCTTATCCACATCAATATCACCAACAATCACGATTGATTGTAAATCTGGACGATACCATTTTGCATAATAATCCTTAATGGTTTGATATTTAAAGTTGTTAATCACATCAATATCGCCAATAACATCGCGTTTTGCATATTTTGAATCTTTAAACATTATTGGACTTAACTCCTTGCGCATTCTTGCTTCAGGGCCACGACCAGTTCTCCACTCTTCGCGGATTACACCCCGTTCGTTATCTATCTCTTTATCTTCCAACGAAACAAAGTTTGACCAATCGTGCAAAACCAAAAGGGCTGAATCAATAATTCCTTCGCGTGTTGTAGGTACATCGGATAGGTTATAAACAGTTTGATCTAATGATGTATATGCATTAATATTTTGTCCGAACTTAACACCTACTGATTCAAAATAGTTTAGTAACTTTTTACCGGGGAAATTTTTCGTACCGTTAAAGCACATATGTTCAAGAAAGTGAGCCAAGCCGTTTTGACTATCTTCTTCGAGTATAGCACCTACGTTTTGAGCGATATAGAACTCTGCACGCTGCTTTGGTTCAGAATTTTTTCGAATATAATAAGTTAAGCCGTTCTCAAGCTTTCCTATTCTGAAATTAGGGTCAACAGGAGCAGGTGAATTCCAATCGATCTGCTTTGGTTGTGCATTAGAAATAAACATTGCAGAAAGAAAGAATAACAATGTTGAATAAATTCTTCTCATTTTAATAATAATTTTAGGTTAAAAATTAGTTAATTAATATCAAATGTAAACAAAATTTGAAAGTTCAATTACAAATTAAATATTATTAACACTTCTAAAAGAATGTTAGAATAATTACTTAAGAAGACTAAATACAAGGAAAACAAGGCTTAGAACCCAACTGCTCAATCTGAATTGTGGAGTGCTTAATACCAAAATTGGCATCGAGGTAATGGTTAATTTCATGGAGTAAGTTATCGCCAATAGAACTATCGGTAACAAGATGAACGGTTAAGGCTGTTTCAGATGTGCTTAGGGCCCAAATGTGCAAATCGTGAATTGAACAAACATCCTTTAAAGCTAAAAGATATTCAGAAACGGCATTGATGTCAATATCCTTAGGAACAGCATCCAAAGCCAGATTTATGGAATCGATAAGCAATCGATAGGAGCTGAAAAGGATAAATGCTGCGATGATTAAGCTTACAACAGAGTCAATCCATGTAATACCTGTAAACAAGATAATGATACCAGCAATTACAACTCCAAGTGAAACTAAGGCATCTGCAACAAAATGGAGAAATGAACTTTTTATATTTAGGTCATGTTCCTTTCCTTTAATAAATAGAAAGGCTGTGAATCCATTTACTAGTATTCCTAATGAAGCAACCATGATGATTGTCTGGCTATTAATTTGAACACCCGACTCGATACGCAAAATGGCCTCCCAAGCAATAAAACCAACTGTTACAATGAGCAAAAAGGTATTAATTATTGCCGTAAGTATGGTTGTTCTTCTTAATCCATAAGTAAAGCGAAGACTAGGTTTCCGTTTTGAAATAATAATCGCAAACCAAGAGAAAACCAATGCAAGAACATCGCTTAGATTGTGACCTGCATCGGCCAGTAATGCGGTAGAATTTGAAAACAGACCAAACCAAACCTCAACAGCAATAAATAAGATATTTATTAGAATCCCTATCCTAAAAGCTCTTCCAATACTATTTATGCTATGTAAATGTTCGTGTCCCATTCCTAATTTTGAATATTGAACATGCTTAAAAGAAAGAAATTGTTTTAATTGCTTATTTACTTACTTCGAATATATTAGCTGAAATGTTGGAACAATGGAATATTGGAAGAAAAATTGAGTAGGAAAACCCATTATTCCATTATTCCATTATTCCAAATACTAACTAAACAACATTCTAAAAACACTTAAGTTTAATATTTCCGAACAAATCTACCCACAACTCATCTCACCGGCATTCTTTTTTGCGGCCAATAGGTTATAAGCACCTTTAACAACAACTTTAATATTATTCATATCAAATCCACTAGGAAGAATTACCTCAGTATATCCACCATCAATGATTCCTTTGCCTACCTCAACCATTTTAAATTCGGTAAATGGTTTTCCATTCTCCTCTTTATCCTTATCGAATAAAAAGATGTAGTACTTTTCATCAAACTGAACAACTGACTCAGAGGGTAGAGACGATACAGGATTGCTTGTTGTTTCGATTAAAGCACTTACAAACATACCTGGTAATATTCTAGTTGATGGTTGATTTACTACCGCATAAACCTTTACCGTTTTATCTGCTGCAATCGACCTACCAGCCTGAGTTATAATTGCATCATAATGATTTGCTTCGTCATTTGGAATAGAAAAGTGGAGTTTCTGTCCAATATTGATTTTAAATATTTCCTTCTCGAAAAGGGTCAATTCTAGGGTGATTTTATCTGTATTAATTACCTCAAAAATCACATCGGTTGGAGCAACGTATTTTCCAACATTTTCATTAACAGCCTTTACAAATCCACTAATTGGAGATAGAATAGTTACAGAACGTGATATTTTATCCTCTTGCAATACTGAAGCATCAATCCCAATTAGCGCCAACTTTTGTCCAAGAGCATTTACCAGTGCTTTTAAACTTTTATAATTTGAATTTGCCTCTTGAAAGGTCTGCTTGGAATAAACATCATCTTTGTAAAGCTCGTTATGACGATTATACTCACCCTCGGCAAATTCAAGTTTGCTCTTTGCATCGAGATAGTTCTGCTGAAGTTCAATAAACTCAGTATTTTCGATTACTGCTAGGGTTTGACCTTTTCGAACAGGACTACCCTGAACCAAATCTATATTCTTTATGAACCCACCGAGTGGAGCACAAATGGAAACTAGGTTTTGTGGCGATACGGTTACCAAACCACTCGCCTTTATAGTATTGCTGAGCGTTTTCTGCTCAACTTTACCATACTCAACTCCAGCAATTTTAAACTGGTCGATGCTGAGTTCAACGATATCCTCAGGCAAAACCTCAACCTCTTTTGATTCATCTACTTTCTGCTTTCCTGAGCATGAAAATAATAATGTGCTGATAATAGTAATTACAGCTATTTTGAATAATGTTCTCATTTTATGAATATTAATAAGTTTTACCAATTATAAATTCCAAGGCTACAACCGATTGATTGTATAGTTTTAGTGTTTCCAAATAGTTCCCCTTGATTTGCAAGGCTCTTGTTAAAGTCTGAATATATTCCAAATAATCAAGTTCTCCCGCTTTATAAGTCTTAGCTGATTGATTAATTATCATATCAGCTTGAGGCAAAGCGGACTTCTCATAGTAATCAATACTAATCTTATACTTATTGTAATCCTGAATTAAAGTTTCATACTCACCCTCAAGTGCTGTCCTATATGATTGAGCATTTGTTTCAGCAATTTGATAATTTATTTTGGCTGCCTTTATTTTGGCTTTTTGAGGATAAAACCAAAGAGGTATTGCAATACCTGCTTGCATTCCAATAAACCTATTGGCAGGACCAGCATTTCCGCCGAATATGGGTGACCCAATGATAGTCTTGCTAATGTATCCCAATGAAAACTCAGGTAAAACCTTTGATTTCTCCACTTTTGATTCCATTCTTGCAACCTCAACCTTTTGAGAATTCAATGTAAGCAAAGGATTTGTTGATGATAAAAGAATATCAAAAATAGAGGCATTCAGTTTTACTAAAACTGTGTCTAGCGGAACAATAGATTGCTTTGTGTTAAGTAGTATTTGCAGCCTTTTCTTTAAAATATTAATTTCAGACTTGGTTTGATTAACCTGATTTTTAATCTCAAGGCTTTGTGATTCGGCGCTTAATTTCTCAAGCATATTGGTTTCTCCAATTTGAGCCTTACGTGTTGCTGCGTTTAAAAATCCAGTATAAAGACTATCCTGATATTGAAGCAGTTTCAACTTTGTGCAGAAATAGGCCATTTCCCACCAAGTATTCTTAACCACCTTAGCAATTTCGTTGCGAGAAATCATAAGTTCAATCTCACTACTTTTAACATTCGCTTTCGCCAGTTTATGCTGATTAGCATAAAGAGTGGGGAATGCGAATGATTGCGAAACCGTAATTGCATTATCCCTAACATAGGAATTTGATTGACCATACTCAAGGTCGATATTGGTTTTACCAATATCCCAGGATGAGCCCTTTAGGGCTTTCTGAAACTCCACTTGGTATGCGGACGACTGAACATTCAGATTACTGTCAATGGCAAATTGAACCGCTTGAGTTAAATTCAAAGCCTTTGGTTTCCCTTGCGCGGCAGTGTTTTGTGAGAATAATAATCCCCCAACCATTAACACAATGGCTATTATTGGACTTGTATTCATACCTAAACCATTTGATTTCTTATTACCATTTGAGAATAACACATAGAGAACTGGAAGAACAATTAGTGTAAGAAGAGTTGCTGTTAACAAACCACCAATAACAACTGTAGCCAAAGGCTTTTGCACTTCCGCTCCAGCCATAGTTGATAAAGCCATAGGTAAGAAACCCAGCGATGCAACAGCTGCAGTCATCACAACTGGACGAAGTCTTGTTCTAAGTCCTTTTAGAACCCTTTGGTAGATATCAGTAATTCCCTCCTCTTTTTCTAATCGATTAAATTCTGCGATAAGCACAATTCCATTTAGCACAGCAACACCAAAAAGTGCTATAAATCCAACACCTGCTGATATACTAAAGTTCATACCCCTAATCCAAAGTGCCATTATCCCACCAATTGCTGATAGCGGAACGGCTGTATAGATAAGAAGTGTTTGCTTTATAGAATGAAATGTAAAGAAAAGAAGAACAAATATTAATAATAGAGCTACCGGAACAGCAATTGCCAAACGGTTTTTAGCAGCTACAAGATTTTCAAACTGACCCCCATAGGTTACAAAATAACCTGCAGGCAGTTTTATACTACTTTCGATTTTTGTTTTAACCTCTGAAATAATGCTTTGCACATCACGTCCCCTTACGTTGAAGCCAATGGTTATGCGTCGTTTAGTGTTCTCGCGAGATATCTGAGCGGGTCCTGCCTTAATCTGAATATCGGCTATCTGGTCGAGGCTAATTTGCTCACCTGAGGAAAGCGGAACGTAGAGATTTCGGACATTATCTAAATCTTGTCGGAACTCTTCTTCAAATCGAACTACCAAGTCAAATCGTTTGTCCTCATCATAGATTACACCAGCAGCAGAGCCTGCAAATGCAGTTCGAACCAACCTGTTCACATCAACAATATTTAAACCATACATTGCAATCTTATCGCGGTTGTATTCAATCTGAATCTGAGGTAGACCAGTAACCTTCTCAACATTGATATCCTGAACACCCACAATATTCTGAATAATGCGTTCCACCTTTGATGCATTCGATGAGAGAATATCCAAATTATCGCCAAAGATTTTAATTGCCACATCTTGGCGAGAGCCTGTCATCAGCTCGTTAAAACGCATCTGAATAGGTTGCTGAAACTCAAACTTAACACCTGGCAACACCGAAAGTGCTTTCTCCATCTTCTCAATCAACTCCTCGCGGGTTTCAGCAGATGTCCATTCGCTCTGCTCCTTCAGAGTGATTATATAATCACCAGTTTCCATCGGCGTAGGGTCGGTAGGAATTTCAGCAGCGCCAATCTTACAAATGGCTTGTTTAACCTCAGGAAAGTTTGATAGCAGTATTTTATTTGCTTTTTCAACCGTCTCGATAGTATTTGATAGTGAACCACCTTGAAGCGTCATAACACCTGCAGCCAAATCGCCCTCATTGAGCTGTGGCAAAAACTCTCCACCCAGATTATTGAAAACCATAAAACTACCAATAAGCATCAAGAGAGATACAACAAGAACAGTTATTTTTCTTCGTAAAGCCAAATTGATGATTGGGTCAAACACTTTCTGAATGACTCTCATCAACTTGTCTGATATATTTGGTTTGTGTTCGGTATTCTTACTCAGAAACAGCGCTGACGCAACAGGAACATAGGTTAACGAAAGGATTATTGCACCTAAAATTGCAAAAGAAACAACCTCCGCCATAGGCCGGAACATTTTCCCTTCAATGCCTATCAGTGCAAGAATAGGTAGATAAACAATTAATATTATTACTTGTCCAAATGTTGCAGAACTCATCATCCGCTTAGCTGAATCAAGAACCTCAACATCAACCTGTTGCTGTGTGAGTCGCTTAACCCCTTTATGATGATGCTGACTTAAGAACAACCGATGAACAACACTTTCCACAATAATTACCGCCCCATCGACAATCAATCCAAAATCGATTGCCCCAAGGCTCATTAGGTTTCCAGATACTCCAAAAATTTTCATCAATGAGATGGCAAAAAGCATAGCCAGCGGTATTACCGATGCAACTATCAGCCCTGCTCGTAGATTACCCAGAAGTAGAACAAGAACGAATACAACGATCAATCCCCCTTCAACCAAATTTCTTGTTACTGTATTAATTGAACGACTCACAAGGTCAGTTCTGTCAAGATATGGTTGAATGGTAACTCCTTCAGGTAAACTCTTCTGAATGGTTACTAATCGCTCTTTAACATTATCAATTACTTGATGAGCATTGGCTCCTTTTAGCATCATCACAACACCGCCAACTGCTTCTCCCAGAGTATCGGCAACAAAAGCGCCATATCGGGGAGCACTGCCAAACTGCACGGTTGCCACATCGCGAATAAGAACTGGTATTCCTTGAGAATTGGTCTTCACAACAATTTTCTGAATATCCTCAAGGGTGGTTGCTAATCCGATGCCTCGAATAAAGTAGGCATTGGGTTTTTTATCAATATATGCTCCTCCGGTATTTTCATTATTTTTTTCTAGAGCATCAAATATGTCATTCAAACACAGGTTCATACTGCGAAGTCGCTCAGGATTGATGGCAACCTCGTATTGTTTCAAAAATCCACCATAGCTATTCACATCGGCAACGCCTACGGTTCCAAGCATTTCGCGACGAACTATCCAATCCTGAACTGTTCGTAAATCCATTGGCGAATACTTATTCTCATACCCAGGCATTCTGTGTAATGTGTACTGGTATATCTCGCCAAGGCCTGTTGAAACAGGAGCCATAGCAGGTGTAGTAACACCTTGAGGAATTTGCTCTTCCGCTTCTTTTAAACGCTCACCAACCAGCATACGAGCTTTATAGATATCTACATGGTCTTCGAAAACAACAGTAACTACTGATAATCCTAGCCGTGAAATGGAACGAAGTTCCACAACATCGGGAATATTTGCCATCGACACCTCAACAGGAGTTGTAATAAAACGCTCAACCTCCTGGACAGCCAAGGTTGGTGCAACTGAAATTATCTGAACCTGATTATTTGTAATATCGGGTACCGCATCGATGGGCAATTGTGATAAGGAAAAAACACCCCAAACGATTAACGCCAGTGTAAACAATCCGATAATTGCTTTGTTCTTAATAGAGAATCCTATTATTTTTTCAATCATTTTTTTTTAGAATTTCATTGAAAATTGATTTGGTTGTAGGCCATTAGGCTGTAGGAATTTAGTCTTTAACCCTTCAGTCTATAGTCTAATAGACTAAACATTAAAATTGTTAAAACAAAAGTTCATAACCTTTGCTTTAAGCTAAATAGATAATTGAGAAATTAGTTAAACCAACTTTGGAGGCTGCCAGAATGATTGAGAAAAACTTGAGGTAATTTCTTTATAAATACTTAAAAACTCTGTTTCAAAGACATAAACAGGTTGAGTATTGAAATGTGCATTTGCAAGAACGACAACGACACCACAACATGCGCATACACAGAATGGGGTACATGCATCGTGGTCTTTATGGTTACAAGGACTTCCTTGCGGAGTGGAATTCTCGAGGGTTGACTTTTCAATATGAATAATCTCATCAACGCATGGCACTGATACCAAGTAAAGAATGAAAACGCTAAATATGATTGCGATTATCTTCATACTCTACAAAATAAGCTATAATAATTGTATTTTAATAGACTATAAGATGAAACAATGGTTTAACAAATAGTGTTTCGTTTTTAGCATTTGGTGTTTAGCGAATATTTTAACTCTATGATTATTTTTTTAAAATGGAAAACAAGAAACTTTTAAGATCCGCGTTAATCCTTGCAATAATAACCGTTGTGTATAACATTGCCGAGGGGTTGGTTTCAGTTTTTTTCGGTGCAAGTGATAATACTCTAGCTTTACTTGGATTTGGTGTTGATAGCTTTGTTGAAGTGATATCAGGAGTTGGAGTGCTGCATATGGTTATTCGCATGCAACACTCCAACGCTAAAACTTATGATAGGTTCGAAAGACAAGCGCTTAGAATTACAGGAACAGCATTTTATCTATTAACGGCTGGTTTGGTTGTTGGCTCAGTAATTAACATTGTAATGGGCATTAAACCTGAAACCACCGTTGTTGGAATCATAATCTCATCAATCTCAATACTTACAATGTATTTCCTGATGAAAGCAAAGATGAACATTGGAAATAAACTTAAATCTGATGCCATTATTGCTGATGCGAACTGCACTAAAACCTGTTTCTACCTATCATTTATTCTTTTAGGCTCAAGTTTGCTATATCTAATCTTTGGAATTAGCTATTTCGACATTATCGGCTCATTGGGAATAGCATGGTTTGCCTTCACCGAAGGACGCGAAGCGTTCGAAAAATCAAAGGCTGAGAAGATGGGATGTTCGTGTGGATGCCATGAGAAGTGACAAGCGACAAGCGATAAGTAAGAACTGGAAAGTTTTTTAGATGAACTAAACCCATAATTTCCTTTTTGCTTGCCACTTGCCCCTTTTCTTATTAACTTGTCCACTTATAAACATATTAAATTTCACACTATGGAAACAACTGACAAAGTAATTAAAGCCCTCAAGGATTCTGGAAAGCCAATGAGAGCTGGTGAAATAGCTGATGCTTCTGGGATCGATAAAAAAGAGGTTGAGAAAGCGATTAAACAGCTTGTAAAAGTTGATAAAGTTCACTCCCCCATTCGATGTTTCTACGATATTAAAAAATAAAGATGCTGCCCAATTGGGCAGCATCTTTAAGTTGTTGGATTTATTTTAAAATCTTACAAATCAAAACTACCAGTGTAAGAATCTTTATATGAAGGAGCAACGCTAACGCCATTGGAGCTTGCCCACGATTTCATTTGAGTACATGCGTAGCTGCAATCGTTTTCAACATAAATATAGCCCATTGAATCGAATCCTTTCATTTGATAGTAAGTAAACACACCATTTTTCATAGTTGCATCGCCATCATATGAATATATAGTTGTATTTGATGCAACAGCAATAATTCTACCTGTTGCGCTAAGGCTTGTAGCCATAGCACCTATCTGGCAAGCATCAAAGCTAAAAAACATCTTTGTGCTTTTTGCAGTAGAAAATTTTGTTTTAAAATAGGAACTACTAATATAGTATAAATCGGTTGAAATAATATTACCGCTACTGCCATGACCTGAGTATATAAAAGTTATTTCATTACCTGCTATTGCCTTGCTTGCAAGTGTAGTTAATGCAGATTGAATAGCACTGTTTGTTGCTGCCAAATCAATTAACGAAGTAACAGTATACCCTTCTTTTACCAAACGAGCTTTCCAATCGTTAGCATCATCATCGCAATACTGTAGGTCGTTTGCTGTACCTGAATAGTTCGAAATACCAATAACCAATGCATACTTAGTACCTTTCGCGGTAGTTTCATCAAGTTTGGCAGGTTGAGTTTCAGTAACCTGAAACTTTGCAATTACTTCAGCAGGTCTGTTATCCAACGTAGCAAAATCAGGTCTTACGCTATATGAGGTCTGCTCATCATTAGTAAGGTTAAGATCATCCTTTTTAGAACAACTGATTAAAGTTACCCCAGCAAGCATAGCAACTAGTGCTAAATTTGTCAATTTCTGAATTTTCATAATAAATTAGGTTAGGTTAGGTTAGGTTAGGTTGTAAAATCACTTTTACATTTTCAAATGTCAACCATTCCTAAATCAAAGTCAATAGAGCTTCACTTAAAATCAAAATAAACTTATACAAATAAATACATATTGCTTACCTGCTGATACTTGAAGATATTTTTGAAAGATATTTAATAAAAATGTATCAATATATATAGTTTTATTCTATAAATATTCTCAAACCGAAATATTAAGATTGAGTATATATCACTAAAGCCTACAAGTCCCTAATTACCACCGATGCGATATAGCACCCAAAGATAGGCGGCATATAGGAAATTGTACCTACAGTAGTTTTTTTGTTGGGTTCCCCTTCGCAAGGGCGAGTTGAGCCATCGGGAATCTCCTCGGGTGAGAATACAACTTTAAATCCACTATGGATTCCAAGCCTACGAAGTCTTTTACGGAGGATTCGAGCCAAAGGGCAAATATGCGACTCGGAGATATCAGCAACTTGAATCAACGATGGATTAACTTTTCCGCCAGCTCCCATGGAGCTAACAATACGATTTCCATACTTGATGGTATCGTGAATCAAAAAAATCTTAGGGGAAAGAGTATCAATGGCATCAACCACATAATCATACGGTTGTGAAATTATCTCTTTCATTCGCTCATCGCGGATATACTCTTGAATAATATGCAGTTTCAGTTCAGGGTTAATATCGAGCAACCTTTGGCCCATATACTCAGCCTTTGGCTGACCAAGTGAGCTGGTTAATGCAGGCAGTTGGCGGTTTATATTTGTAAGATGAATGTTATCCCCATCAACGATTGTCATTTCTCCAATCCCTGCTCGGCAGATCTGCTCGGCAGCATAAGCCCCAACCCCACCAAGACCAACTATCAGTACATGGCTATTCTTTAACTTCTCAATTTTTTCTGCACCCAGCAGAAGTTCTGTTCGCTCTAACCAATTCATTAATATTTTAGAAAAAGTGTTTGGTGTTTAGTATAAGGTATTGGTATCTAGGTTTCTGAAAAGATAAAACATTTCAACTACTCACTTGTCGCTTTCCACTTATCCCTTATCACTTTTTAAAAAACTCTGCAAAATTATAATTTATCTGTTCATCTAGATCGCGAAAGGTCACGCTTTTTATTTTAGATATTGTTGTATACAAATATTTCAATGAAACATCAGCATCGTCAGTCTCAATAAATATTCTATCCAACGGAACTGCTCGGATTGCCTCCTGCAAGCCATCAGATGCATTCAATGCTTCAGGGCCAAACGAAATATACATACCATAATTGAGTAATTGCTTTACAAGATCAACATGTCCTCGAAAACCATGTATAGCCCAAGGTGTATTAGGTTTAAGTCTTTTTCTCGATTCTGCTAACTCTAGCCAAGCCCTTACAGAATGGATTATCACAGGTTTTTGTGATTCTTCAGCAATCTGAACCTGTTTCTCAAACAGTTCAATCTGCTTTTCTATCGGAGCACCTTGATGCTTATCGAGCCCGATCTCACCTATAGCAATTACATTGTCTTTTTTTATTAAATCCCGAAGTAATGGTAGTTGAATATCTAAATCTATATTTTCTGAATGCCAAGGATGAATTCCAACTGTAAAAAGATCATGTTGTGTTATCTTTTCGACCTCTGAAATCAATAAGCTACGAACTGACGTGACGGTATCAGCAGGTGTTTGATGTGTGTGAAAATCAATCATTTTCTGCTATTTAGTGGAGTGTAAAGGTAGTACAATTAAGCTAGATAAATCTTTATATATAGTTATTATAAAACCTTTTTGAAAATGAAGTGGATTTGATACATTTTCTTAACTTTACTTAAAATCATAAATATCAATACCATGTTTAATACAAGTCACTTACACCCAATGTTTGTTCACTTTCCAATAGGACTTATTGTAGTTGGATTCCTTGCAGATTTCATGTCACTTATTTTCAAGAAAGAACAATGCTTATCCAAAGCGGGACTCTACCTGATGGTTCTAGGTACTCTTGGTGCAATAGCTGCTGTTCTTACTGGTGAATTTTTCACCAAAGAATTAGTGGGAGAAGCTGGAAATGTTCAAAAAACGCATGAACTCTTTGCAATAATCACCATGTATACCATGATTGTTGCTGTATTAGTTAGGTTTTTTCTGAAATATACAAATAAAGAAGTAAGCAAACTAAAATGGGTTGTATTTGCACTTTACGGTATTGGCGCCATATCGGTAAGTGTTACCGGCTTCTTTGGTGGTACTATGGTTTATAAATTTCTTATTGGAATATAAATCACTAAATCTTAATCAAATTGTAACACTATGAGAAAATTAATTTTTATTTCATTAGCATCGCTTTGCGTTGCTCTTCTACTGCTTGGAAGTTGTTCAAGTCCAAAACCAGTAAAAACTATTGAAAATCTTAAAGCCGCCATCACAGGCGAATCAACAGCTAGTGTAAAATATGCTGCTTTTGCAGTTAAGGCTCGGGAGGAAGGGCTCGATACCATTGCCAAGATGTTTGATGCTACCTCGAAAGCAGAAAATATTCATGCTACAAATCATTTAGCAGTATTGAATAAACTCGGTATTGAATTTACAATTCAACTCGAAAAATTTGATGTCCTAACCACAAAAGAAAACATTCAGGCAGCCATTGCAGGAGAATCCTATGAATTCTCAGCAATGTATCCTGGTTTTATAGCGACAGCAAAAGAAGAAAAAGTTGAAGGAGCCGTTAAATCTTTTAACTGGGCAAATGATACAGAGAAAAAGCATAAAGATTTTTATCAAAAAGCAATTGATGTTTTAAATGCTACAAATGGTGAAAAGGGACTTCCTTTTGTGTGGGCTGTTTGTCCTAAATGTGGTAATACATTTTCTGAAGGTAATATCGATGAGAATTGTCCTTTCTGCATGACATCAAAAGATCTATTTCTTCCATTTTGAATGAAGCAAAAACGGCTACTTTTCAGTAGCCGTTTTTTTTACTTATAACTATTTATTTGTATAAATTTCTATAATCTTAAGCATCACCTCCGATGCTTTTACCATACTCTCAACTGGAACAAACTCATATTTTCCATGAAAATTGAGTCCCCCAGCAAAGAGATTTGGACAGGGTAATCCCATATACGATAAGCGAGCACCATCAGTTCCCCCACGAATAGGTCGAACCAAAGGCTTAACGCCAACCTGCTCCATTGCCTTAACGGCAGTATCAACGATATGATAAACGGGTTCAACCATTTCGCGCATATTGAAGTACTGATCAGTTAACTCTAGTTTAATAGTTCCTTCACCGTACTTAGAGTTGATAAAAGCGGTCACCTTCTCAATATAATCTTTTCTATTCTGAAATTTCTCCCGTGAATGATCGCGGACGATATACTGAAGCATTGCATTCTCGACAGCACCCTCCATCTTGATTAGATGGTAAAAACCTTCATAATCCTGTGTATATTCGGGGCGTTCTGTTATCGGAAGCAACGAGTTAAACTCCATTGCAATATGCAGCGCATTCTTCATCTTATTCTTTGCATATCCAGGATGCACATTACGACCCTGAATGAAAACCTTGGCTCCAGCAGCATTGAAATTCTCGTACTCCAGTTCACCAATCATACCACCATCAAGGGTATAGCCAAAATCGGCGTTGAATTTCTTAACATCAAAGTGGTCAACCCCATGACCAATCTCCTCATCAACGGTAAAACTGATACGAATGGTTCCATGCTTGAACTCAGGGTGGTTAACCATGTACTCCAATGATGTCATGATCTCCGCTATACCCGCTTTATCATCTGCGCCTAGCAGGGTTGTTCCATCGGTTACGATAAGGGTTTGTCCGATATAATCCTTCAGTTCAGGGAAATCCTTTACCCCAAGGATAACATTGTTCTCCTTATGAAGAATAATATCCTTCCCATCGTAGTTTTCAACAAAACGAGGATTTACATCAGTCCCACTCATATCAGGTGCAGTATCCATATGCGCTAAGAATCCAATAGTAGGAATTGCCTTATCAGTATTTGCAGGCAACGTTGCCATTACATAACCCCATTCATCGAGCGAAACATCCTGCAAGCCAAGCGTCTCCAATTCTCCTACAAGTACATTTGCTAAATCGAATTGCTTTTTTGTACTTGGAAATGTTGTTGAGTTATCATCGCTTGTAGTATCGATTTTAACGTACCTGATGAATCTATCTGTTAAGTTTTGTCTATTTATCATGGTTCAATTTCATTGGTAATACTAATTGGTACTATTTTGAAATTTGATTTTTGTCTTTTGTCTTTTGATTTTTTTCTAATCCTCCTCAACCTTTGCTCTCATCGATTCCCAAATAACATATCCGCAAATAACTAGGAACATTCCAAATCCAATAATACCTGCGGCATTAGACTCAAACCACTCCTGATTGATGTAGTTGACTCCAACAAACTTCAGCAGAGCACTTACAACCCCCATTAATGCTCCTCCAGCAATAAACCCTGAAGCAACCAGCGTTCCGCGTTCTCTACGTGCTTTATTTATTTTAGCATCTTTACTTCTTGATGAAACGATGTGTGCAATTATACCGCCCACCAACAATGGCGCAGTTAGCTGAATGGGTAAAAACATACCCAATGCAAATGCTAAAGCAGGAATTCCAATCATAGTTAATGTTAGCGAAAGAAAAGCCCCCGCAGTATAGAGTAACCAAGGAGCCGGTTTGCCCGACATCATCGGTTCGATAACAGCAGCCATTGCATTTGCTTGAGGTGCAACAAGAGCATTTGAACCTGTAAAACCATAGGTTTTATTCAAAAGAATGATTACTCCACCAACCGTCGCAGCAGAAACAAATGTTCCAACAAACTTCCAAGTCTGTTGCTTGTAAGGTGATGTTCCTAACCAATAACCAATTTTTAAGTCCGTAATAAATCCTCCAGCCATTGATAGTGCAGTACAAACCACACCACCAATTATCAATGCGGCAATCATCCCTGATGTACCTGAAAGACCAACAGATGTTAGAATGATAGATGCAATAATCAATGTCATTAGAGTCATTCCCGATACAGGATTAGTTCCAACAATTGCAATTGCATTGGCAGCAACGGTTGTAAACAGAAATGAAATAATCATAACAATAGCAAGACCAACAAATGCTTGAGTCAAGTTATGAAGCACTCCGAACTGGAAAAAGATAAATATTACAACCATTGAAAGAAGAATACCTCCAGCAATGATTGACATTGGTAAATCTCTACGAGTACGAAGTTCTTCTTTGGTTATATTCTTATTTTTACTAAAGATTTCAGTAACAGCTAAACCAAATGCTTTTTTGATAATGCCCGAAGAACGTATAATGCCAATAATACCTGCCATTGCAATACCTCCAATACCGATTGGACGAACATAGTTTGCAAATATTTCCTCGGCTGACATTGCTGAAAGAATGCTTGTAGTATTGAAACCAACAGGGATAGTCATTCCTGGAGCCAAATAATTGATAATTGGAATCAAAACCAACCATGCAACAAACGAACCTGCTGCAATAATTGCAGTGTATTGCAATCCGATTAAATAACCAATTCCCATTACAGCAGCACCAACATTAAGCTTAAAAACAATCTTAGCTTTATCTGCAAGTAAAGCACCAACGGATACAACCCTTGTGGTAACCACTTCGCTCCACCATCCAAACGTTGCTATAACAAAATCGTAGATACCACCAATCAACATGCTAACAACAAGCAGTTTTGCTTGGCTACCACCCTTTTCGCCAGAGACTAAAACCTCCGTTGTGGCAGTTGCTTCGGGAAAAGGCAGTTTCCCATGCATATCGGATACAAAATATTTTCTGAATGGAATTAGAAACAGAATGCCCAAAACACCTCCTAATAATGATGCAAGGAATACTTTGTAGAATTCTGCATCGAGCTTAAGAATGTATAAAGCTGGAAGAGTAAAAATTGCTCCTGCAACAATAACGCCAGAGCTAGCACCGATACTTTGAATAATTACATTCTCACCAAGTGCTCCTTTACGTTTAAAAACTGTCGATAGGCCAACGGCAATAATTGCAACAGGAATTGCAGCCTCAAATACTTGACCGACTTTCAAGCCCAAATAAGCTGCTGCTGCAGAAAACAGGACTGCCATCAAAAGTCCAAGCGTTACTGACCAAACATTTACCTCTGGAACTTTTTTGGTTGGCGACATGATAGGTTGATACTCTTCACCCTCTTTTAATTCAGTATAGGCATTATCGGGTAGCCCTTTTATTTTTTCAACGGGTTCGTGCGACATAGTTTTGTATGGTTAGATTTATGTTTTAGAGTTTGATTGGGTTCAAATGTAGAAATTTTAGTTTATAGTATTTCGTTTTTAGTGTTTAGTGCTTTCGCTTGTCACTAATTTTTCACCTTACTCTTTTCACTTAATCATTATCGCAGCTCCAAATCTTCCCTTATCACCTGCTCTTGCTGAAAAGAATAAATGATTATTACACTTAGTACAGATACCTGCAATCTCAATATTTTCAGATTTAACTCCAACGTCAACAAGAGTTCTTCGATTTGCCTCCCAAAGGTCAAAGACAGGTTTATTAAATTTCTTATTGTTAAGAATGAGTCCATCTCCTGAGCCAAATGCTTCTGCAACCATTGCCACAACCTCATCACCAACTTCATAACAGCATGAACCAATAGATGGGCCAATGCCAACAAGTAAATCCTTTGGGTTTGAGCCAAATTCAGTAACCATAGACCTAATAACCTTAGCAGGTATTTTAGCAACTGTTCCTTTCCAACCTGCATGAGCAGCACCAATAGCATTTGTAATAGGATCATAAAATAGAATTGGAACACAATCGGCTGCTTGGGTAACAATACAAATCCCTTTTCGATTCGTTACCATTGCATCAACATCACACAGGTACGATGAGCGATCAAAAGCACCTTTACCCCTATCCTCATCCCGAACAATGAAAACTCCATTGCCATGTACTTGTGATGCAAATACAAATGAATCGGGAGAAATTCCAAACTGTTCTGCAATCTGTTTTCTATTATCAAGAACTATATCATTTCCAATTGCACCATTTAAACCTATTGTAAAATAATTACAAATGGATTGTGAGTGTTTTTGATTCCTGGTTGTAATAAAGTGCTTGATCTGATTATCAAATGATTTAAGTTTATCAAATTGATATAATGGAATAGGCTTATCTTCATCAATATACATAAGGAGTTCCTGTTAGTTTGTATTCGACAAATAAACAAACAAATCGTTTATTTAACATGAGTTCGACAAAATTTTTAACACAGAGATTTTAAGTTGCAGCACAAACAGTATGTTCAATTTATTTAGATATTATTTGGTCTTTATGTTATCGATAAGCATTGAGAAGAACAGAGGACACAGAGATTTGCATATTTTGTATAAATACAAAATATGCAAATTGCTTCTATCTAATCGTTCTATAATTCATACGACTTTGCATCTCCGTCTGATTTATTTTTAAAATAATTTCAATTTTTCTTGACATATATAAGTTTCTTATATATATTTGCATTGTGTATATATTGAAACAAAATCATAAAATAGAATATTATGGTACAAAATAGTTTAATCAAAGGGACGCTCAATCCAATAATCCTGAGGCTTTTATCTGAACGTAAACGGTTGTATGGTTACGAAATCACTCAACTGGTAAAAGAGATATCGGATGGTAAGATAGAGCTTACGTTCGGAGCATTATACCCAATCCTGCATAAATTGGAGGTGGATGGTGTAGTAAAAACGGAATCGGAGGTAATAAATAATCGTAATCGAATTTACTACTCTCTTACCGAAACCGGAAAAAATACAGCCAAGGAGAGAGTTGCGGAGCTAGAAGATTTTGTTAATACTTTAAGGGTATTACTTAAACCTAATTTCGGTCTTGAATATGCAATCGCTAAATAACAAACAAATTGAGCTTATCATTTCGGATGTTGAAGAAGCAAGAATTACCTTCTCGCATCTGGCTGATGAACTGATAGACCACATCTGCTGCGAGGTTGAGAACGAAATGAACTTTGGTAAAAATTTCGATGAAGCTTACGATATCATAAAGCAGCAAACTGGTAGTAGGGTATTACAAAAAATTCAAGAAAATACCCATTATTTAATTGACATAAACTATAGACGTATGAAAATGACTATGAAAATCACAGGAAACATCTCACTTGCAATACTTGGGATGGCAACGGTAATGAAACTTTTTCATTGGCCGTTTAGTAATATTTTACTGATGTTAGGTTTTGCAGTTTTATGCCTAATCTTTTTTCCATCGGCTATTTACGCTAACTATAAGGAGGTAAAAATTAAAAGTTCAAAAATCTTACATCTATCAGTTCTGATTGGAGGTATACTTTTTATGGTGGGAGTATTATTCAAGGTATTACATTTATTTGGAGCTGCATTTTTCCTTTTCTCTGGATGGATGATATTACTGTTCATTTTCTTACCAATTCTTTTATATGTTAAGCTGAATGAATCGACCTCAATGCGCGATAAAAGCATAGTCATGGTAGGAATCATAGGCTTAATTATTTTTGAGTTATCAACCATGTTTAAGGTATTCCACTATAAGGGTGCTGCGATGCTAATGATCGTTGGTTCGATTCTGCTTGTAACTATTTTCCTTCCAATGTTTACCTATTCAAAATTTAAAGAAATTGGAAAAATCACTGGGCAATACATCTATTTATTGATTACTGCAATGTTCTTCATACTACTAAGTATTCTACTGGCTTTGAATGTATCAATATCAGTATTAGACGTATTCTCTAACGAAGAGATAAACTCAGTCAAAATTACTAGTTATCTTGATCAGAAAAACAATAAACTTTATGAGGATTTTAGAAGCAAAACCGATAGCGTAAAAGTAAAATATGAACATCAAGTTTTTGCTATCCAAAATAGGGCAGAAATGGCATCTAAACTACTTGATAGTATTGAGATTGTACTAGTAATGAAATCGGATAATGTTGATGAATCAACTGCTAAGAATCACTTAAAAGATATTAATACAATAGCGGGAAAGGTTACCACAGATAATTCAATAATGATTGGTGAGAGAAATAATGGATTGGCAAACCTCCTTAAACAAAAATTAAGCCGATTTAAAGAGGATTTGCGAACAGCTACTGCCTCAAATCAAGAACTCAGCAATAATATTGAGAATCTTATCAACACCTCTGATGTTTTCCTTGATAATGAGAACCAAACATGGGAACAATTCATGTTTCAAGACAAACCTACAATATGCTCAATAACCGTACTAAAGGATATTGAAAAGAGAGTAAAAATGGTTGAATCACAAACCATACAGTATATTAATACACTGAAAAAGTAATTGTAAAACTTATCAATATGAAAAAGACGATATTTATTCTAGGAATAGTAAGTGTTAATATAATGCTATTTGGAGCATTACTTAAGGTCTTACACCTTAAAGGAGCAGCAATACTTTTGATGATTTCAATTCTACTTTTCTGCTTTGTGTTCTTACCACTAGCACTAATTAGTAGTTATAAAAGTCAAAATGAAAAGATCTACAAATGGCTTTATATAGTTACTTTTATTGTATTCAGCTTCGATATAACTGGTGCATTGTTTAAGATATTACATTGGCCAGGCGCTTGGGTTTTCTTAGCAATTGGGGTTCCATTACCTTTTGTATTATTCCTACCAGTATACCTTTATCAAACCCACAAAAACAAGGATAAATCAGTATTAAATAGTTTAGGGATAATGTTTGGATTAACGTTTCTAGCCATATTTAGCACCCTTTTAGCTTTAAATGTGAGCGCAACTGTAATTGATAGTTTTGTCGTTAATAGCGTTAATAATGAAAACTCGGCTAAGGTCTACCAAGAAATATCCAAGAAATACACTGACAATGATATTGTTAAACAAAAAGCAGATGAACTGTGTGCTTTCATTGATGAACTTAAAAAGGAAGTGTTGATTTCAACGGATAACATTCTTTCAACAAATTACAACCCATTAAATACCGTAAATCGCGGGGGTACTGACATAACTATTTTTTCCACCAAGAAGGAAGGCGAACAAAGTAAAATCGATATTCTTAAAAGAATGATTAGTCAGTATGCTGAAGTTATATCAAAGTCAGAAAAAGCCAAATTAGAATTAAAGCAATTATCAAATACTCTTTTTGACGTTAGCAATAAAGAAATTCCGAATAACAAAGAGGAAATAAGCAAATGGGAGAATCGTGAATTTCCATCAGTAAATCTGGTAATTGTACTTGATGTTCTTTCAAAAGTTCAGAGTAATGTTAGGTTTGTAGAGGTTGAATATTTATCATCGCTATAAGCAATAGTTAGAATAGAAATCCCCAAATTCAACAAAATTTTGAATTTGGGGATTTCTAATTTTACACTTTTAATTCCTCATTTTTCACTATTTTTCGAGCCATTCCTTAAATTCCCCCACCCGTTCGCGGCTAACTATTACATCTTCATCCGTTACAACAGCAAGTTTGATCTTTAAACGGCTATTTGAGTAGGCGATAATATCTTGGATTGATTTAATATCTACAACAAACTTTCGGTTTACACGGAAAAACTTTTTGGGGTCAACTAAACTTTCAATTTGCTCAAGGGTAAATTCAATTCCGTAATCCCTACCCTTATAGGTTCTTAGAAATGTTGATTTCTCCATGCTAATGAAAAGGGCAATTTCATCAACCTCAACCATTCTTAAATGGTCGCCGACCTTAATCAAAAATCTCGATTTGTAGTTATTTGTAAGTTGCGAAAGAGCCATGGCAATGGCTTCATTCTCAATTTTAACTGGTTTGTTTGTATTAGATTGAAATTTTTTAACAGCGCTCTTCAATTCATCCTCATCAATAGGTTTCAGAAGATAATCGATGCTATTTACCTTAAAAGCTTTTATGGCGTATTCATTGAAAGCTGTTGTAAATATTACAGGGAACTCAACGGATACTTGTTCAAATATCTCGAAGCTGAGCCCATCGGCCAATTGAATATCAAAAAAAGCCAATGATGGTTGCTCGTTACTCGACAACCACTTTACGGCCGACTTAACAGAATCGAGAGTTTTTAATAATATAAAATCAGGAAATAAACGGTTAATCATTCCTGCTAATCGCTCTGCCGATAAACGCTCATCCTCGATAATGATGTAATTCATAGTAGAAGTGCCTAAAGTGCCTAGAGTTTTGAGTGCCTAAAGATAATTAGTATATCCAAGGAATTAGCCTTTTAGTTTTTGTTTTGTAACTTTTATAAGCCTCACCAAATCCTACGGTTAGAGCCTTTTCTTCAACTATAATCCGATAATGGATAGCCAAAAACATTGGTATTGTTACCAATAAAATTGAAATCAGGCTATTCATAGCTATGGAAAATCCAACCATTATTAGCAACAAGCCTAAATAACTTGGATGACGAATGACTTTATACAATCCATCGGTTTTGAGTTTTTGCTCAGTGCCAATAGCAACATCAACAGTGAATGCTTTCTTAAGCTGCAGAATTGACGCCCATCGAATTATTAATCCAATAATTATGAGAAACAAACCTATACTGAATAAAATATAGTTCAAAAAATCCCAAACCCGATGATTGGTGAACATAAAACCAAAGGTGAAGCATAATGATATTGTAATCCAAAGTAAAATCAGTGAACCTCTATCTTTGCGATGCTTTGAATCGCTCTTATTTGAACGTTTTACAAGCATCAGAAGAAATTCTGATGTAAAAAAAATGACTGACAATAGAATTAGATATTTCATTTTTACAGCGTTAATTCAAATTTCAATTTTATAAATGAGCATCCAATATAACGGGGATATGAACAGTGAAATAACCATTTTCACTATTGATTAACAATGGCTTTGACGAGAGCATTTCGTATCTTTTCTTAATCGTTTCAAGACCAATTCCCCCTGGTTGATTTATAGTATTTCGTTGCTGTAATTTGTTCTGAACTAAAATATAGTCTTTCTCACGCCAAACCTTAACCTCAAGCGGTTCGTCCTCAGAAATTATATTATGCTTAAAGGCATTTTCAAGAAGAATTTGCATAGCCAGAGGCATAACAAATCCATTAAAATCATCTACAAAAACATTAACCTTTAAGCTGTCACCATGCCTAATTTTGTGTAGCTCGATGAAAGATTTAGCAAAAGTTAACTCGGTTGATAAATCGACCAGTTCCTTATCCTTCTGCTCTAATACATAGCGATAAATATCAGATAATTGTTTAATAAACTTCTGCGATTTATCAGTATCCTTCTCTACCAAGGAACTAAGAACGCTAAGACTATTGAAAAGAAAATGGGGATTAACATAGCTCTTAAGAGTTTCATACTGAAAAGCCAACGCTTGATGCTTAAATTCTTCTTCCCTAACAACTAAATTTTTCCATGAAAGGAAAAAATGTTTAAAGTATATTATTGTTGTTATAAGCAGGGCTATTCCAAACGTAACTACTTCATAATCGAAAATACGATCAAAGTTTTCTGAAATATTAATATTATATATAAATCGATATACAATGTAGTTAACTACAACAATATCAACTGCAGTAAAGACAACGGATGCCGTGATATGATAAAAAAGCGTTGAAGTAGGGTTTTTCTCCCAAGGAAATTTCTTATTCAGGAAATATCCTAACGCCTGATTACCTTTCCAAATAGTGAGACCAATAATAAAACTGTAGAAAATCGATCTTGTGTAATTTAAAAAATCAGAAAAAAGTTGATTCCCAACAAACATGTAAGTAGCGAAGGTGCATATCGCAAATAGAATCAGAATATCTCTGAGCTCTCGAATAAAGTACTTTCTCCAATTGATAAGGTTAACTTTCATATTTTAGTTATTATAAGCACCATATTTGCTATCAAATATGGTGCTTAAAGTTAAATTAAAATTGATTGCTTATTCTCATTACAAGCATCAATTACTCTTAAATTCGATTTAGCGCCCCATTTTGGACCAATACCATCTTTGCCCTTTTCTTTTTCAAAAAGTTCTTTTGCTTCTAAAGCTTTGGGAAGTGCATTTTTACTACCACCGCCAAACATTTTTGGAGTATGAAAGATGTTTTGAGCCATAAGGAATAGGGGTCTTGGGTTCTCTGGATTCTCTTCAATCGATTTCTCTAGAATCTCCGCGGCTTTTTGTGAATAGGTCATGCCCCTCATAGGACTTACCTGAATTCTACCCTGATATAAAAAACCATGCAAAGCATAGAGTTCAGATTTGTCGCCATTAATCGACAATGCTTTTTCGATATTTTTCTCAGCCAAATCAAGGATTGCATCCTTTTTGTCTCCATCCGTCTCCCTAAAACTCATATTAATCTGAGTAAAAGCAGCATAATACAAGGGTTCCCATTTGGTTGTTTCAGCCATTGCGATGCGCTCAAATCTGCTAACAACCGATTGCATTGCTTCAGAAGTTTTCGCGCTATCAAGAAGTGTCAAGCTCTCCTTAATCGCTTTTTCGAATAGGGTTTGAGCGTTCATTAGCATCGCACAAACAATTGCTAATGTTGTTAAAATTGTACGTTTCATGTTGTTTTGTTTTTAGTTATGGTTACTTTATTTGCGATTTTTTTTTAAATTTTATAATATCAATAATTAATCGAGCGTAATAAATAGTCCGAATAGAATAAACCTTTTCGATTCGGAGCGAACTGGAATAGACTCGAATACACCAGATGAATTTGGGGTTGAGTAGTATCGATAACCGTAAATATTGTCCCTTCCAAAAACGTTACTCATGGAAGCATAGAGAATTGTTGATTTACCAAAGAGTTCGCATAAATGGCTTACGTTGAGACTCACATCAAAATAGTTTGTAGTGATCTTATCCATGAATTTAGTGCTATTGGGATTGTTATATGGCCTCCCGCTCGACCAAGCAAAGGTTGCCCCAAACTGAGTGGTAATCTTTTGTACCCATTGCTTTCCAACAACTGTAAAGTTGTGCTTAGATGCGAAAGGTGGTGTTACGCATGATGGATAGTCCCTATATTTTCGTTTTGAGTCGATAAACGAATATGACACCCAATAGTCAAGGTTCTTAAATGTTTTTCTATCGCGATAGTATACATCAATACCTCTTGAATCACCATAACCAGAATTATTGTAGAACAAAGGATCAGAAAAAGAATGAGCGGTATCGTAGGCTACAAAATCATTATATTTTTTGTAATAGCCTTCAACCCTTAATAGCCTATCGTTCTTCTCATACTGAAGGTTAGCGATATAATGCTCGGCTTTTTCGTACCCGAGTTCTGGCTTAAACTTCAAAATCGACTCCTCAGGGGTTTGATAAAATGTTCCATAAATCATTGAGAATTGCACATCACGGCTAATTAACCAAGCGGCCGATGTTCTTACTGCTATTTTACCATCGTTTATTACCGATGCGTTTTCACCTCTTAGACCTGCTCTTACCACAAGGCGTGATAAGGGTCTAACCTCAACTTCAGAAAAAATAGCGGAATTGAAATCTTTTACATTGCCCTTAAATCGTAAAGTTGAAGACGATTCTTGATATTTCTCGTTGAATAGGTTTACGGTTTCCTCTCCGCCAATATTCAGAGAAAGTTTATCGCTAAATTTTCGTTTCATCGAGAAATGAGCCTGAAAGTTTGTATTGTAATCGTTTACATTGAATGCTTTCAGACCCAATAAATTCTCATCATAGGTATATGCAACACCACCTCTGAAAGTCCAATTGCTAACACCTCGTGTATAGTTGATGTTTGTATAACTATTTTTATTGGATAGATTAATGTCTTGCAATGCACCAGGGCTAGTCATCTCAGGGTACCTTAGACCGCTTGTTGCTGAGCTATAAGTTGAAAAGATTTTTATCACCCCATCACCCTTGGTTCTAATCCTTGATGTAAAGGACAATCCAAGCGACTCAGGGTATTTATTCCACTTCACGGCTTGATTTACAACACTAAAATAGGGAGTAAGATTATAGTATTCAGCGCCAATGGAGAGTGAAGCATTTTTTCCTGCATAGGTTTGTGTTGCGCCTAGACCAACGGTTAAGAGTGATAAATCGGTCTGAGTTTTCTTTGGAAAAGCATTCGTGGTCAAAATCAATGCCGATGATAGTGCCTGCCCATACTCAGCAGAATACCCTCCCGTGCTAAATGTGGTTCCGCTAAATAGCATTGGCGAAAATCTACCCCGCGTAGGCAAATCAGGCGTATTTGACGAATACGGTTTTTTAACCAACAAACCATCAATAAAGGTTTTAGATTCATATCCATCTCCTCCTCGGACAAATAAACGTCCATCCTCACCGACCATCGATGCACCTGGAAGGGTTGCTAAAGCACCGTAGATATCGCCTGCTGCACTAGGAGTTGTTAAAATATCGAGGGGTTGTAGGGTAACACTCTTTTTCCTATCGGATGTTTCAAAAGCACCTGCTGATATTACAACATCTGCAATTTGGTTGCTAATCTCTTTCAACTTGAAATCGAGAACCAATTTTGCTCCCGATAATTCTACCTCTTTTTCTTGAAGTTGAAATCCAACAAAACTTATGATTATGATCTGTTTCCCCTTCTCATTTGAAACAAAACTATAATCTCCATTGGCATCGGTGCCAGCACCATCGTAAGTTCCTTTTACCATGATGTTGGCACCTACCAAAGGTTCCCCTTTTTCATCAGCTATTTTTCCATTGATTTGTGTTTGCGAATAACTTAGAAAAGATGCAAACATTATCATAAATATTAAATATCCCTTTTTCATTTTTTTAGAGTAAAGTTGACTCGTTTATTCTTTTATTTATTTTCAATCATGCCGAATTACGGGTCAAAGATTACCTCCAAAAAAGGGATGAAAAACAAAAACCCGACGAAGTGTTAGTTCGTCGGGCTGAAATGCAAAATGTAATATCTGAGTTGAAAACTCAATTCGAATGAATTTACGCTAATTCCATATTACAGTAATTTTAGAGGTTAGATTTGCTCCCTCAACATGATTCTCAATATCAACCTTTAATGCTGACTTTAATGTTATTTCTAAGGTTTTCTCAATCCATCCTGCAATACGATTCATTATCAACTTATCGTTGGAATGAAATTTTGAGAGTTGAAGTACTGCTTTCTTATCGACACTTTCAATAATCTTAATATCTGATGGTTGATAATACGTTGAAAATATACTTGATGCTCTACTCAAAACAAACTGGGGTGAACTAACCCTTACAAATATCTTATATACCCCTTTCAGAGCAACATCAGCGCTATAACGGCCAATTTCACTTGCTGCTTTGGCGCTATTCCCTGCATAAAACAAATCGGCAACCTTTTGAGTTGGCACAATAACTGAATCGGTAAGCGAATACCAACTAGTTGCGTAAATGGGTTGTTCAATAATATTTTTAGACTTTTCAGGTAAAGATTTTACCCATTCGCTATAGCGTGTACCGTATTTATCTTTTACAAAGTCGAGGGTGGCCTTAACTGCTGAACCTTTTATTTCCATAAATAATGTGTTAAAAGTTTATAGTTATTCAAGTTTAGTAAAAATAAACGGAACTTCAAAGAGTCCCGTTTATCTTTTGTTTCTAAGCCATTGCTCCATAATAAATACTAAAAAATAGCTTAATTATTTTATTTTCTAGTATTTATTATGGAGCAATGGCTTAGAAACAAAAGATAAACGGGACTCTTTGAAGTTCCGTTTATTTTTACTAAACTTGAATAACTATAAACTTTTAACACATTATTTATGGAAATAAAA
>JANYLA010000109.1 GCA_025361485.1 Bacteroidales bacterium | reverse complement strand
TGGAAAGGTCGGTGCCGGGTACTCCTTCTTGGCCTTCAATCATCGGCTCTTCGTGTTTTTTCCATTCGTCGCGAACAAACTGTAGCTTAGCAAACCGAAGATTAAGTGTGTCCTCAAAATCTTTTAAGAACATTCTTACAGTTGTAATATTATTTAAACCGGGGTTGCCAATTTCAAGTTGAGGCTTATCTATGGGGATTTTAAACTGATACCAACTAACTTTTTGCTTACTCCCATCAGGCATGGTGGCAGTGTAATCAACCTTATTGGTAATATTGTTTTCACCTACCACCATTTTATCATGCTGTAACAAAACTTTATACTGAAAGTATGATTCTATCGTATTTGTACTTGGATTATCATCAATATTTTCTGCATCAGGATATGGTGATGAGTAGGTCGCACCTCCTTGGGGGGTATTCCCCTCTGCATTATTATACTTTTTGTACCTATCAATAATTCCTGCTTCTACGGTAGTGTAGTAAGGATCCAAAAAGTATCTATAATCGTCGTTTGATGGGTCGTTTGCAAATGTTTGATATACCTCCGGATTCGTAATCTTCGTCTCAATCTGATTTAAATATTTTCCAAAGAAGCTAATTTCATCCTTAACCCCATCCCCATCTATATCGTATTTAGAGCTTAACCCGTCATATCCTATATCCTGATATTTTTGCTTTGCAGGGTCAGTATTAAAGTTATTGGGCATTGGAATAATTGGAAGTCTACCCCAAACTGTAGAATCGGTATTCTCCAAATTGCTATTTGTTGGTAAACCCCCTTCATAGGCGCCCCGTCCATCGGGCAGGATATCCTCCGAAACGCTTCCTAAGTTGAAATATAATTCTCCTTCTTTGTTTTTATCGGTATTATAAACAAATGGATCCATTAACCAAAATTCAATGTAGTTGATATTCAGCGCTTCAAAATCGGAGTTAGTTACTCTACTCATAATACCACCCCAACTTTTCTCAGGCTGATTCAAAAAACCATTGACATCTAAATCCGTTGAATAGTTATTTGGGCCACGCTCATTCGGGTAGTATGCAAGGTTAAGAACGGGCAGGTTTGTAAGTTGTCCCTGAGGTGTGTTCTTCATGGGAAATAACTCTTTTTCATAAATTTCTCGCACCCAGTGGCTACTCCGCAGCTTATCATTATTACGAATATAGGATGGATTATTTGCTTCCTGCCTTAAAAAGAGAGGATCGATTTTAAACCATGCTAGCTGAGCTCGATGAAAACCTTTGCCTAAGCTATCGCTCCCATAATGGGACTCCTCAGGGAAAAGACTGTTTTGTCCAGTAGGTAAGCTCGCCATTTTCCATGCCTGAGGCAATAGCATATCAATTACCGTTGAACTACTCTCAAAATCATCAATAAATACAGTACCATTCTTTCCAATTGCCTTTGAGTAACCCGGGATAAGCTGCGCAAATTCAGCCTCAAAGGTTATTGTTGATTTCTCCTTGGTTTGAATGAATGGTAGCAAATCAACCATTTTGGTTAAAAAAGGAGCCTCCGTTTGAAATGATGTATTTAAACCCCAAATTGTATTTGAAATTGCCTCGTTACCAATATTTACCTTTTGGGTTAATGGCCTTTCGGTTAGGTTAAGGATGGTTGCCCCAACGTTGAACTTATCGGAAATTTTATAGTCGAAGTGCGAACCTATAAGGGTTTTGGTCTGAAAATTAAATAGAGCATTATTCTCTAATGATATTCTTATTGGCATGCCCGATTCAATTAACCCTGGTCTTAAAATTTTAACCGAGCCAAGATTATAATCAACCGTGTAATCAACGCCCTCCATTAGCTTTGCACCGCCAGTTGTTACAATAACTGAACCCTTAGGTATATTAGCAGCATTTAACGATATTTCGGAACTTGCCGATGATTGTAATGAACCAGCAATTTTGAACTTGTTTTTACGCGAAACCTTTTGAGCTTTAGTTAGGGTTGAATCGTAAATCTCCTGAAACACATATTTGTCGGCTGTTGCGGCATCGCCAATTTTATATCTCAGATAACTCCCGAAAGGTTCAAGTACTGGAAATATTAGCCTTCCATTAGCAGAGTTAATCGTTACCGGAATTTTTGGACTACTCTTATTCCCAATTGCATCATCAATAAAATCAAACACCCCATCGGGTTTAGCGTCATTCTGTGAATTAAGATTATCGAGGTTTAATACCTTAAGCAATGGACTATTGTTCATTACCCCTGAAATATACCTTAAATCGGTACCAATAATATCGTCATGGTAATAAATATCTAAATAAAATTGGTCTTTACTCACCCCATATGCATCACCAAGTTTATAGATATTTTTCATCATCAACTTCCAGGTAGGTTGAATTTTTGGCGATTTATCAACCCCCATAATAAGTTTTAAAATGAGGGCGTTGGGAGCATTTATAGCCCCTGTTGAAAACTCACCAACGGAATAAGTAGAGCCACCAATTGTATATTCGTAAGCGACAGCAAGCTGCTGATTGCTTGCCAATTTATTTAGCAATGTAATATACCCAAGGTACGGGTTTACGATGTACTCGTTGGGTAAAAGTTTTCGTGCAGTCTGGAGCTTTTCATACCCTCTGCCTTGCTTAAAGTTTGATTGCTGCATTTTTTTCAACGCCGTTTCAAGATTATTGATATCTCGAATACCATTTTTGGCTGCAACTATAGTGTAAAGATTATTTCGATCATTACTCGGTGGGCCATCCTCACCAACAAAGGATTTTTCAAATAGGTTCTTCCCCGATTCACCCAAATCAATAAAAGCAATAAGATCGCGTGAGTTATCATAAGTTTGGTTGGTATTTGTAACCCAAACCTCAACCTTTGTAATATTTACTAAAGTATTTACAATGGGTAGATTCGCCAACGCATCATTGTAATGCTCTCTGAAATATGGGGAAAGAAAAAAGTGTTTATTTGCTTCGTAATCATCGGCATTAACCGAAAACTCGGTGGTTTGCGCTCCACCCTTTACCTCAATAACTTGGTTTTGACCATTCTGTTTTGAAAAAACGGTGGTTACATTCATCTTTCCGAACTTTAGCTGGGTTTTAAACCCGAAAAGACTTTGACTTCCGGTTATAAGCGTTCCGGGTAAAGGTAATGAGACATTCCCAGCCTCAATTTTTTGAATTATCTCATCCTCAAAACCAGTATATTCGACCTTAACATTGTTTTCAAAATCAAAAGTGGCCTCCGTATTATACTGTACTGCCATTTTAAGTTTCTCGCCGATCTTTCCATTCACATTCATTTGAATTTTTGATTTAAAATCAAACGTTGTGCTTTTCTGCTGATCAATCGGTCTGATAGGATCCTCGGTCTTAACTCTAATAAGACCAAAACTTAATTCGGCTGTGCCCTCGGGGATTATTTCAATAACATTACTTCCAAAGATTCTATCAAAGGCTTCCCCTCCGACCTGAAGCTTAGGCAATAAACCTGAGCCGGCATTAAATGATTCACCTGCACTTTGCTTTCGCCAATACTCTCGCATTGAGTTTTCGAACTGATAGCTTCGATACTCATCCTCACTCATTACACGAGGAGGCTTTATATTATACTTGCCTACCTTTTCATAAATAATGTACTGCTTGGCCTTGGGATCATATTCTACAGTAATTTTAATATTCGAGGGTGATTCTAGGTCGAACGATGTTCGGGTCTTTCTCTCTGAGGCAAAATTTTCTTCGGGTTTTAACGGGTAGGGCAACTTTAAGGTATCAGGTTCTTGAAGTGCGGCGTGAATAGTTTCTATTGAATTGGCGCAATGGATGCTTGTAATAGAACTAACCAACGCTGCCTCTGATGTTTTAGCAAAACAAACAAAGGCAGCGATCATAAATCCTGCTAATTGATATTTATAAAAATGATTCAAACTCTTATTTCTATTCTATAATCGCTTTAGCGCTAATTTGATTAATCCTTCAACACTTTGGTTGCTTTCTTCTTTAAGAAGAAGATCAAGCACTTTTTCAGCTGCCGATTTGTTAAACCCAAGCATTACTAAAGCAGATAACGCTTCGTATCGTGTAGTATTGTTTATGTTGGCAAATAATTGCGCTGATCCAATATCCTTTCCAAGTACCTTATCCTTAAGGTCAACCACGATTCGTTGAGCCGTTTTTAATCCAATTCCTTTAATCTGCTTCAATGCATTAATATCGGCGCTTTGAATGGACTTTTGAATCTCAGCCGCCGACATGGATGAAAGGATTACCCTTGCAGTATTGGCACCAACACCCGAAACGCTAATCAATAAGCGAAAGAGTTCTCGCTCGTCCTTGCTAGCAAAACCGAATAGCAGATGAGCATCCTCCCTCACCACTTGATGAAGGTAAACCAATATCTCTTTCTTCCCCTCAAAGCCGCTATATGTTTGCAATGAGATGTTCACATAATAGCCTATTCCAGCAGAATCAACCACTACATATGCAGGAGTTAATTCTGCAACCGGGCCTTTAATATATTCGAACATACTTTGATGTTTAAAATCACAAGATTATATCTAAATTGACTCAGGATCAATACGCTGCAATGGATTGCTTGTTAAGTCTGCATGCATTTTTCTGTTATTAAAAAGGTCAACGGCAAGATACAACGCTTGGCGGAATGAGTTTGGAGATGCTTCTCCCTTACCAGCAATTTCGTAAGCAGTGCCATGTGCAGGTGAAGTTCTAATTACGGGTAATCCTGCAGTATAGTTTATCCCTGTATCAAAATTCACTGTTTTAAATGGTGCTAAACCTTGGTCGTGGTACATGGCTAGGATTGCATCAAATTTTACAAAGTTTTCAGACCCAAAAAAACCATCGGCAGGGTATGGACCTAGGGCAACAATTCCCTCGTTATTTGCCTCATTAATGGCAGGAATAATTATTTGTTGCTCCTCAACACCGATAACTCCCTGATCTCCAGCGTGTGGATTTAAACCTAGCACTGCAATTCGAGGGCGACGAATTGCAAAATCCTGAATCAACGAACGGTTTAAAATTCGAAGTTTTGATAGGATTGCCTCTTTGGTAATCATCGATGGAACCTGCGAAATAGGTACATGACCTGTAACAACTCCAACTTTCATTACCTCGCTAATCATAAGCATTAACACCTCTTTGCAGTCGAAACTACTGGCTAAATATTCAGTATGTCCAGGAAACTGAAAATTTTGTCCTTGAATATTGTGCTTATTGATTGGCCCTGTAAGCAGAACATCTATCTTTTTTGCCTTGATATCAACTACAGCCGCTTTAAGGGCTTGCAATGATCCCATTCCACCATATTCTGTAGATTTTCCTAGCTCTACCCGAACATTCTCGTCCATGCAATTGACAATATTCACACGCCTTGAATTGGCTTCACTCGCATCTTTAATCTGATTAAAGCTAAAGTTTTCGACGTTTAATGCCTTGCGATGGTATGCTGCAACTTTCGGTGAACCGTATACAATTGGAATACATAACTCATTAACTCGTGGATCGGAAAAGGTTTTGATAATAATTTCATATCCAATTCCGTTGATATCGCCCTGAGTTATTCCTACTCTTACTTTTTCTTCGCTCATACTCAACCTTTTTTAATTTTTAAGGTTTATTGTACAAAAGTATAAAAAAACAGCAAGGTTCAAAGAGTTAGCAAGGTAGTAGTTCGTGTGATAGCGGGTTTTTGATAAATGATCTTTGTTATCTACTAGTTTTATTGATATCCTGCCTCAAAATTCGAAAGGACTCTTTGCTTATTTTTTAGTACTTTTATAGTTCAATAATCAAATTGCATGGAAGTTAAACTGCTATTCGATAAGGCTTTATCTCTAAATCCGTTAACTTTGGAGGAGGGTCTTTTTCTATATCTTAATGCACCAACCAACGAACTAATGTTTGTTGGAAGTGAACTGAGAAAAATTCATGTTCCAGGAAACAAGGTAACTTGGCAAATCGATCGGAATGTAAACATTACCAATGTTTGCGTTTCGGGTTGTAAATTCTGTAACTTTCATTGTAACTTAAGTGACAATAACTCATTTATAACTTCGATTGGTGAATATAAACTGAAAATCGAGGAGCTTCAACGGTATGGTGGAGATCAGCTCTTACTTCAGGGCGGTCTGCATCCAAAGCTTGGGTTAGATTTCTATACATCTCTTTTTCGCGAAATAAAAAATTTGTTTCCCAATATAAAACTACATGCGCTCGGTCCACCAGAGGTCGTTTTTATAGCAAAGATTGAAAAAAAACCGTACCGAGAGGTTCTTCTTGCTTTAATCGAAGCAGGGCTCGATAGTCTCCCTGGTGCAGGGGCTGAAATACTGGTTGATAGAGTTCGTAAATACATTTCGCCTGGCAAACCCGATGCACAGGCATGGCTCGATGTTATGGCCGTAGCACATGAACTTGGCCTTGTTACCTCCGCCACGATGATGATAGGCCATGTTGAAACCATGGAGGAACGGATTGAGCATTTGATCAAACTACGAGACCTACAGGCAAAAAAACCGATTGGCACCTCAGGCTTCTTAAACTTTATTGTATGGACTTTTCAGGGTAAAGGCACCAAACTTGAGGAGCTTGGTGTTTCAACAATTGTTACTCCGGAGGAGTATATCAGAACTATAGCCATTTGCAGGATAATGCTGAATAATATCAAGCATATACAAGCATCGTGGTTAACCGTTGGAAAGGATACCGCTCTGGTATGCTTACATGCTGGGGCAAATGATTTTGGTTCGATTATGATTGAGGAAAACGTTGTTTCATCGGCAGGGGCAACCAATAGAATGGATTCATATGGTATGCAAAAAGCAATTGTTGATGCAGGATATACTCCTCAGCTTCGCAACCAGAAATACGATCATATCGCTCTGCCCGAATGTGAATTTAGCGAGATATTATCCTTGGAGGAGCTTAAGAAAAGACCAGAAATCGTTTAGCCAATTACTTTTCCGAAAGTTGCACTTTGTAATTATCGTTCAAGTAATTAAGCTCGAGTAAGATAAGTTCATAGTCCTTTCCCTTGAAAATAAAGTTCCATTTTTGACCTGGGCTAACATTGTTGATATCTTGCGATACTGCATTTGGAAATGTAACGTTACCTGAAGCAAGCCTATCAAAGCTGATGTGCCTTATTCCAAAGGTGAGCTCAGTTAATGGGTCGATAAATACTTTACCAGAACTTATTGAACCACTTTGAATAAAATACTTTTGAGATTCCATAATCGTTGAATAATTACCTATCAAAGATATAAAAAACTATTGGTTGTAATAAAATGATTGCCCTGATATTGTTCATCATCCAATACGAAAAAAACCGCCTTTGGGGCGGTTTTTTTCAAATGGTACTATTTAATATTTACATCCGATTATAGAAGTTTTTAATGTTTTCGGCACTTTTAGAGTCAACTTCAAGCCATAACGTGTTTTCATCCTTAAAAACAAAGTATCTTTTGTTTTCCTTTGCGCCAAGTGATGGATCCTCGTAGCAATAAAGTCCAAGTCCATTTCTCCAGCTAATTTTCTTCATAAAAACCTCTCCCGATAACTCTTTTCCGTTGTAAAGTGGTTTCTTAACGAAAGTCTCACCGTTTTTTTGGAATGTTACAACATCGTTGTAATTAACCTCTGCAACGCAACCATCGGTGGATTTTGCATGAATTTTAAAGAAGCCCAAGTGTACCTTTGCAGCAACAAGTTTTCCATCTTTGGTTAAAACGTAATCCCCTTTACTGCTAGGGTTGGCGCTAATTGTTGCGCTAATAAGTGCAACCATTAAAATTGTTACTAAAGTTTTCATAATTAATCCTCCTAATTTTAAATTACTTTTTTGATATGATATAATTGTTAACTAATACTTTTCGATTTGCATTAAACGTGCCAAATAACTATATAGTACTGTTTATTAGATATTTAGTATTTTATAATCTTTTATATCGCTGTACGTTTTTGATAAACTCCGTTCGTAATCGAACATCTTGATTTTCAATTAGCTTACGTTAGCTTTAAGTGTTAAATCTATTAGCTCAAAGAACTATTTTACTTCTTTACCCTCTTTGCATATAAGAGCTGCATCCGATTATTTTACCCTATCTAAAATCAAAAAAAATATTAATGAGCGTTAATAATCATTGGATTACCAGTAAAATAAGCCGTAAATAATAAATAAAAAATCAAAAGAAATAATTTATATTGTTTATAATTGTGTGGAAATTATATCTCTTTTAAAACTTAAACGATGCACTCAACAACGCTAACACTCGCAATAGTATTTATCAATCTCGCCTGCTTGTTGTACACCATCGGTGTTTGGGTCGAAAGAATCCAGCTAAGGTTAAAATGGTGGCACACCATCTTTTTCACCTCTGGCTTAATCTGCGATGCGGTAGGAACCACTGCAATGAGCATTTTATCGGGCTCACTTTTCAAACTCACCTTTCATGGAATAACGGGCAATGCAGCAATACTTCTGATGCTCTTCCATGCCGTTTGGGCAATAATTGTTTTAATGAAGAAGGACGAAAAAATGATTCTCAAATTTCACCGTTTCAGCATCTTGGTGTGGATTATCTGGTTAATACCAATGGTTTCTGGGATGGTATTTGGAGCCACGAGATAAACCCCTCTTTTGGCACCGAATCTAATAACCTTTGTTTAAACGGCTTACAGCCTTGCTCACTATAGGTATGTTAAAAAAATGTCTGTAATTAAATTTGAATTTCAACAAAAAAGGTTTAATTTTAAAAACAATTAACCCCTTTTGTTAAATCTCATATCCTTAAATATATAAATATGATGATTGAGCCATTAAGAATTCAAGCAACCATTGACTGCCCTGACGTTATCCTTGACAAGGAGATGAATTGTTTTGAGTTTAATGGTAAAGCGCTCCCCGAAAATCCGAAGGAATTTTTCAACCCGATTGTTAAATGGATAAATGAATACTCAAAGCAGCCCAATAACGAAACGGTATTTTCATTTAAAATGGAGTATATCAACTCTGCAGCACAGAAAAAGATTCACGACATAATGCTGATTTGCAAGGAAATTCACGAGAATAACAACCCTCTGTACATCGACTGGTACTACCATCCCGAAGACGAAGGCATGAAGGAAGAGGGTGAAACGCTTGCTGAACTAGTAAAAATTCCTTTTAGGTTTTTTATGTACTAACCTATAGGTACAAGCTACAAGTCCTCTCAAGCAGGAAATGTAAGAGAATAACAAACTACCTAAAAAGAGAAACGCCCCAATTGCTTAGGGCGTCGAACCAAGGATGCTATCCTTGGTGATGTTCTTGGGTGTAAAACTCGGCTTTACCTCCCAATGGCAGCTAAGCCTGATATAATAATTGGGCAGCGGTAAAACCACCCTTATGGTTTTTGTTTTAACTGTTTACAGCCAAATCCGAACGTGGTCAACACCAATACCTTTCTAATTTTAAACTTGCTCAGATACTCTGAAATAGAGTTTACAGGTAGTTTGCTCCCTACTGCTTTAACTTTAGTTATAAAATCGTTACAATCCTTTTCTGTTAGTTGTTTTGAATTTAGTGCTTCAACGAGAAAGTCCATTGTTGTAAGATAGGCGATACCATTCGTCTCACAATAGGTTGTTATATCTTTTAAATTACTACTGGCTAGAATATCCTTCTTGAACCTACAATAAGCCATGCATGCACTTTCGCCCTTACCAAAACTCTTGATAAGCTTTGCATACTCCATGGTAATTTGCTTATCTCCCTGAAAACTAATCTCTTTTATAAAACCTGAGTTTATAACATTATCGATATAGTTTTTAAACTTATAAGACGCTCTTAATTCGTTAGCAACTACATCTAATAAAACTTTTTTATACGGAAATAGCAAAGGCAGTAAAGCAAATTGTCCTCCGCTTATAAAATGACTAATTACATCGGTGTCCAGCAATATCAACTTTTCAATTTTCTTCGCCATGCTCAGGATTTGTAATATCAACACCGATTTGATTCATCAATTCGAGATAATGCCCTTCGGATATTATTTCATTATCAAAAAGGACTTTTGCTTTTTCACCATAATTCCCAATAGTCACATTATGATTGCCAACCTTATACAATGAAGTATCGTAACCGAAAAGTTGTGCCGATTCAATCGCTTTGAATGATTTTAAAGAGTCATACGATTTACTATCCAGAAGACCAAGCATTTTTAACCGTAGAAGCATGGAAGAATGTGAAACTGAAAAGTACTGTTCTAACTTAATAATGGACTGCAAACTAACTTTATTCTTTGTTAATTCTGCATCTGGCAGCATTTCATTAATTCCATTTTCGGGCATCAAAAGACAAGAGGCAAAATAATCCGCATTGAATTCTTCTCTGTTTTTAACATCAAATAAACCTGTTTTACACTGGTGAATCTCAAATTTTTCTTGAATAAATAGATGGTAAAGTTCGTGTGCAATGGTAAAGTGCTGCCTACCGATCGAATGATTTGAATTCACTAAAATAAATCTTGAACTATCATTTATTTTCAATGACATTCCAGAAAGTCCCTCTGTCATAGGCTTGAACATCGTGAAAACGTTAAGTTTTAACAATAAACTTTTAATTCGAATCGCTTCACTACTGCTAATGCCATTTCGTTCTCTGAACAAACTTGCGTTCTTTTGGAGAATCTTCATCATAGTCTAGCAAGTAAGTTATTCATTTTAAGATAATTCTTAACAACTGCCTTAAAATGTGCAATGGTTTCTAAATCCTCGCTTTCAAAACCATCAGTTCTAAATGCACAGGTAACATTTTCCTTAAGCTGAATCTCATCTTCCTCATAGAAATCGACTAAATCAACTCCGTATAAATCGCTTAAGCGAGTCAGAACATCAAATGGAATCTCCCTTGATCCATTTTCGTAGTAACTTATCATTTCTCTTTTTATACCAAGAAAATTAGCAATCGCTTCCTGAGTAAACCCATTGGTTACCCTATACGATTTTACATTTCTTCCGATTATAGTATCTGGAGTCATAATTTTATTTTTTACTAATTTGTTACAATAATATCAAATATAAATATATTATACAAATAATGTAACGAAATAAAAACGATTTTGTTTCGCTATATTCATTATTTATCAATATTTTAACGTTTAAAAGGAGTTGTTACAAAGAGGGCTGCAAATATAAATACTTATTTATAATAGAAGGCTAAATTAAACTTTTTTTTGCTGTTGAAAAGAAAAAGCTAGAAAGGAAACCCACCCAACCCCTTATAGGTGCAGTTCCGATCAAGTAAACCGATTTAATCATTTCGCTTCGCTCAAGCTTTAAAACCGTTTACTTAACCCCACACAAAGAGTTTTCATTTAGAGGACAAACTCAAACACTTTGTACAATCCCTTTATTTACTGCCTTTATATGACCCGATAAGAAGAACTTTCGTTCATTTTTTCTTTTCACCAGCATATTTTAAGAGAATGGAAGTTGTGTGCAAGTTGTGTGCAAATGAAAAAACCACCTACCCTCTTTAAAGTCGTAAGTGGTTCATTTTCTTGTTGTCCTGCAAGGTTTCGAACCTAGACTCTTCTGATCCAGAATCAGACGTGTTGCCAATTACACTACAGGACAATTATAAGGCTGCAAAGATAAGCGAAGTATAATCAATAATCCAAACGTTTTTATCTAAAAAGTGACAGGCGGCAAGCGACAATTGGCAAGATTGCTATTAACTAACAACTTACAATAAACAACTTTTTATTGAGCGGCAATTTTTGCCCAAGTATCCTTTAAAGTAGTTGTTCGATTAAATACTAATGCGCCAGGTTTAGAATCGTTATCGACACTGAAATATCCCATACGCTCAAACTGAAACTTATCGAGTGGTTTTGCGCTAGCCACCGATGGCTCTATAAATCCTTCGGTTATTTTCATCGATTCAGGGTTGATTGACGATTTCCAATCCTGCCCTTCCTGCACATCATCTGGATTCTCCTTGGTGAATAACCTATCGAATAAACGAATCTCAGTTTTAATGGCATGCTTTGCCGATACCCAATGAATGGTTCCCTGAACCTTTCGCCCATCGGGCGAATTGCCACCCTTTGAGGCTGGATCGTAGGTGCAATGCAACTCAATAATATTGCCCGATGAATCTTTTACCACATCCGTACATTTGATGAAGTAAGCGTAACGAAGCCTTACCTCCTGTCCAACCGCTAAACGGAAGAACTTCTTTGGAGGATTCTCCATAAAGTCTTCGCGTTCAATGTAAAGCTCCTTAGAGAATTGAACAGTCCTTTTACCTGCTGATTCATCCTCTGGGTTATTAACCGCTTCCAGCTCATCAACCTGACCATCGGGATAGTTGGTAATAATTACTTTTAATGGATTAAGAACGGCCATTCTGCGTTCAGCTTTCTTGTTTAAATCCTCGCGAAGACAGAACTCAAGCAATGAGATATCAATAACATTATCGCGTTTGGCAACGCCTACCTTTTCGGCAAAATTTCGAATGGACTCGGGCGTAAAGCCTCTACGGCGTAATCCGCAGATAGTTGGCATCCGTGGATCATCCCAACCTATTACCACTTTCTCCTGAACCAATTGTAGCAGCTTACGCTTGCTCATCATGGTATAGGTCATGTTTAAACGGGCAAACTCAAATTGGTGCGAAGGAAAAATTTCGAGCTTTTCAATAAACCAGTCGTAGAGCGGACGATGTACATCAAATTCCAAGGTGCAAATCGAGTGTGTTATCTGCTCGAGCGAATCGCTCTGTCCATGCGCATAGTCGTACATCGGGTAAATGCACCACTTATCGCCTGTACGGTGATGATCGGTATGTAGTATTCTGTATAAAATAGGATCACGCATCAACATATTGGAATGACCCATATCGATTTTAGCACGCAGCACCTTGTCGCCATCCTTAAACTCACCTGCCCGCATCCGTTTAAAAAGGTCGGTATTCTCCTCAACCGCACGATCTCTGAACGGGCTATTCTTACCTGCCTGATTAACGGTACCACGGGTTAAGCGAATCTCCTCCTGGGTTTGATCGTCGACATACGCCAATCCCTTTTGTATAAGCACCAATGCCCAATCGTATAATTGTTCAAAATAATCGGATGCGTAAAATTCATTCGCCCAGTCAAATCCCAGCCAACGAACATCCTCTTTAATAGAATCTACGTATTCAACATCTTCTTTAACAGGGTTGGTGTCATCGAACCGAAGGTTGGTTTTTCCACCATATCGTTGGGCAAGACCAAAGTTGAGACAAATTGACTTAGCATGTCCAATATGTAAATATCCGTTGGGTTCAGGGGGGAAACGGGTAAGAACACGCCCTGCGTGCTTGCCTGATTTTAAATCCTCTTCGATTATCTCCTCAAGAAAGTTTTTCGATTTTTCCTCTAAACCTTCGTTTTTTAAGGGTTTGCGCTCCATTTGCAATGATTGATTGAATAAATGAATCGCAAAATTAGGATTTTAATGGATAAATAAAGGGAATTGGAACTTACTTTTTAAAAGAGATGTATTAAAACGTAAACACAGAGACACTGGGGTACAGAGAAATTGATGTGTCCGTGTCTCTGTGTTAGAATTTTATTCTATAGTAAAGTTCGTATCGTACGATGTAAAGTTAAACTCACACTTGGCATTAGGATCCGTTGCGCTCTCAAATTGCGTTTTACTATCCTTTTCAATATAGATTAAAGGTTTGTTCTTGAATCGCTCCTTTGGGTAATTGATTTCACCATAAGTGTTATTACAAATCAACCTATAATTCAGAGCGGGATCAGCATTTAATTTCACTGAACCATATTTGAAGTCTCCTTTAAAACTTGTAAAACTAGCGCTAATTTTTTCAGCGCTAACCTCTGAGTCGTATGAGTTTGTGAAATTTATTGATGTTTGGACAACTCCTAAATGAATCTTATTATATTTCGAATCATCGCATGAGAAATCATTTACCTCCTTTATAACATAGGTATCGTTATAGCTAGTTTTAATGTCGAATGCTCCAACTTTATTGGCGCCGAACTCGGTATACTTCGAATTGTATTCAATTTTGGTAAAATTCTCAACGTTTATATTGCAATCGTAAAGATTGAATTTACCTAGATTCGAATTCCCTTTTGCATTTAGCGTGGTGTATTTTGCATCGATATCGATTCCTTTAAGGCTTTCGATAGTATAGGTATCGTTATATGATTCCAGAACAAGTAGATTAACCGATTTACTTGTAAACCTTGAGTATTTCGAATTAACAATTACTTTATTCAGCTCATCGAATGTAAATTTGCTATCGTAGATTTCAAATTTCACATCTTTTCCCTTGCCTGCATTTACAGTGGAATATTTAGCGTTGAAAATACTTTTGTCGCCAAAGTCGCCCATTTCCAGCTCTACATTGTAAAGTTGGAAATCGATGCTGCCAGTAAGACTCGCCGCTTTAATGTTATTGTACTTACTGCTAAGCTTAATGGCAATACTTTCGGGAACCCATATTTCATAGTTCGCCTTGTATGAAGAAACCGATATTGTTTCGCCGCTGAAAAGCGTTATCCTGTTTTTTCCAACTCCAAATAATGAGAAATTTGTTGAGCTCTCCGCAAAGCTTGTATTGATATCTATTTTGCCCATTTCCTGCTTAACTTCAGGGTTTTTAAAGGCAATCAGAAGCTTATCAACATCCTCCTTTTCGCCACCCGAAATTAATATCTCACCGGTTAGCCTTATCTCATTGCTCTTCCATGTCTTTATCTGGAGATCTGTGTCATACATGTTGAGTATCAACTTATCTGATTCCGAGACCTTAAAGGTCTTTTCGAATTTATCCTTAACCTCGTTATTATTAGCAAATAGAGGATTTATGCTAATTGCAATTACAGCTATATATGCTGATATTCTAAATATTGATATTCCGTTTTTCATTTTCGTTACTTTTTTCAATTTCGTTTAACATACGCTCTAAGAGCATTAATTTCTTTCGGTATAAATCCATCAATGAGTTGATAAGCTTAGGATTTGGGCCATTCCGTTTCAAATCCGATGAATAATGATCGATTAGCTCGTCGATGTACTGAATCTCGCTGCTTCCCGTTGCAAGCTGATTATCGTTGAACGATGCTTGTTTAATAAGATTTGAATACGTATTTATCTGATTTTTAAATTGTACTTCTTGATTGGCAAGTGCCGGGTCGATGTTTACAAATATCAGCTGCTGTTTATTGCTTCGATTTAATAAAAAGATAGCTGATATTGATAAAACAAGAATAACCGAGGCGACTGCAATGGAGCGCCATAACACAGAATTATTGCGCTTTTTCGTGCCATTCATCGCAAGCGAAATGCCTGTCCATAGATAGTCCTCGTCAGGTTTATCAATGTCTAATTCGCGTCGATTTTTTTGTATGTATTCTTCTATTCTCATGCTTCAACTATTTGCTTACTTATAATTCTCTTGAACCAATTTGATATTCAGCTCAGTTTTAATTTTCTCCTGCAAAATTTTCCTTGCTCGTTGATACTGAGATTTAGATGTCGATTCTGAAATCTCAAGCATCTCAGCAATTTCCTTATGCAGGTACCCTTCGAGTAGGTAAAGATTCAGTACAACCCTTGCCTTCTCGGGCAACGATTTAATTGCCTCATGGATTACATCAGGGGTAACCTCAGGGAAATCTTCATCCTCCGACTCCTCGGCGGCGATATGAAGATTATCTAAATCGGTAAAGGTTTGTTTCTTCTGTCTCAATAAATTTAGAGATTTATTAACAACAATCCTTTTTACCCAAGTTCCAAAAGATGAATCGCCTTTTAAAGAACTTAAACTTTTAAATGCGCTTAAAAATGACTCCTGAATAATATCCTCCGCATCAAACTGGTTAACAACTATTCGAATGCTGGTATTGTACATTGCCTGCACGTGCGACTTGTATAGCCTGTACATTGCCTGCTGATCGCCTTGTTTTGCGCGCTCAACCAATTTTGCGTTGATATCTATCGTTTCTAAGCCCAAATTCAAAACTTTATATTAAAGACACCGAGAAATGAAAAAGACGGAAAATAGTTTCAACTTTTTTTAAACACATTACAAACTTAAGGAATTGAAACATTGGGATAATAGAAAAAGGGATGATTATTATCACCAGTGAATTATGAAAATGAAACAATAGGGTTTAACTTTGTAACTCTTATTTAATCAAAAGCAATGGCGTTAATCGAGATTGAAAATATGGAGTTCCATGCAAACCATGGACATTTTGCTGAGGAGCAGGTAATAGGTAACACCTTTCTTTTAGACCTAAAAATTGAGTACAACTCCGACAAAGCTCAAATAAGCGATAACCTAAAGGATGCCGTGAACTACCAACGAGCCTACGAAATTGTAAAGCGCGAAATGGGAATCTGTTCACACCTATTGGAACATGTAGGTGAGCGAATTCTCGATTCGTTGGTGAAGGAGCTTCATGGAATTGAGAATGCTCAAGTTAAGGTATCGAAAGTAAACCCACCCATGGGCGGAAAAATTCAAAAGGTTAGCGTTACGCTAAGAAAGATTGCAAAATAATCATTAGGGTTTGTAAAAATGATTTTTTTAGTATCTTTGCCAACCGTTTAACAAAAATGGTATCGTGGCCGAGTGGCTAGGCAGTGGTCTGCAAAACCTCGTACAGCGGTTCGACTCCGCTCGATACCTCCAAAAAAGCCCCAACAGGGGCTTTTTTTATTTCTTGCGATTATGCAATCCGCACTCCTTGCTATCGGCATTCTCCCACCACCAGCGCCCAGCTCGAATATCTTCGCCAGGAAATATGGCTCGTGTGCATGGTTGACATCCAATGCTTGGGTAGCCTTTATCGTGTAGGCTGTTGTATGGAACATTATTTAGCTTGATATAATCCCAAACCTGCTGCTCGGTCCAATCTATTAAGGGGTTTAGCTTAATCATACCGTTCGCCTCATCCCATTCAATGAGCTGATTATTGGTTCGAGTAACCGATTGTTCGCGGCGAAGTCCGCAAATCCAAACATCCGAACCAGCAAATGCCCGTTTAAGGGGATTAAATTTTCTTATATGGCAGCACTCCTTTCGATTTTCAACACTTTGGTAAAAAAGGTTGATGCCTTTTTGGGCAACCATCGCTTCAACCTGCTCATGGTTAGGAGAATATATTTCCATTTTTATCTTGTACCGCAAACAGGTTTTCTCAATCAGCTCATGGGTTTCGTAAAAAAGACGTCCAGTATCCAAAGTAAAAACTCGGGTTTCGGGTGCAATTCTCACAACCATATCGGTTAAAATCTGGTCCTCCAGCCCAAGGCTCGACGATAAAACAATTCGGTTTCGGTACTCGTATAAAAACCATCGAAGGATTTCATCGGAGGTTTTTCCTTCGAGTTTCAAGTTCACCTCAACAAATTCGGCTTTTTCCATGATTCAAAATATCTTTAAATAACAGAGTATTAATCAGCGTTCGAAGTTAAACAATAAATCATTATTTAACATCCATCAAAATAAATGGACTTTTATTCAAAATTGATTTAACTTTACTTCTACTATTTTGTTGTACGATATATTTTTGTTTTTAACGACTAACTTTGTGAATAGATAAAACAAAGAAACTATGAAAAAGATTTTTACACTGATATTAAGTTTAGCCCTTTTGCAAGCATTTGGGCAAACCCCTGCAATTGTAATGCAGGTTGTTTCATCTGCCGGAGGAACTTATTCAACCACTGGTCTTAGCGTTGATTGGACTTTAGGCGAGCCAGTTATCGGAACGGTAACCGGCACAGGCCTGATGCTTACTCAGGGTTTCCAGCAAGGAAATCTTTTAGGAACCGACATACCCGTCGATCCTGATTTATCTTCAATTAGCTTTAAAATGTTCCCTAATCCAGCCATAAGCAAAGTGTATCTTAAGGTCGATAACAAAGAGGCTAAAGGAAATTTTTTAGTTGAGGTATTCGACATTACAGGTCGTAAGATGCTTATTCAAGATCTAGGCCTATTCAACCATCAGGAAACGATGGATCTTTCCGTTGCTTCCCTGAAACCTGGTATTTATTTTGTTAAAGTTAGGATTGGTGGATACAGCAGTGATGTCCTTAAACTTATAAAAGAGTAAATAGATTTCTTGATCTTCTTCTAAAAAGATAACTGACACGATCGGTTGTCTTTTTTACTTTCGTAAGAAATTAATGAAATTCGAAATCCATTGGGGATATTTTAACCGTATTAATAAATACTATTCATATGAGAAAAATACAACTTCTATTTTTGATCATAGTATATCCTTTTATACTCAACGGTCAGGTCCCTCAAGGCATTTCTTACCAAGCGGTAATACGTAATGGATCTGGCGCTCCCATTGCTAGCCAGCCCATTGGGCTTCGGATTACCTTGGAAGATGCTTCGCATATTGCCTACTATGCCGAAACGCAGACCACCACTAGCAATGCACAAGGAGTTATCTCAGTAACCATTGGTATCGGAACGCCGGTTGGGATAAATTCTTTTACAAGTATTCCCTGGAAAAATGGTGATGTTTTTATTAAGCTGGAGATTGACCCTGCTGGAGGTACCTCATATACCGCTATGGGTGATCCAACACCTCTAAAGTCGGTGCCCTATGCACTTTACGCTGAGAATGTCAAGGAGGTTGTCAGCAACCCCAATGCCGCTGTGGACGATCCGATCTTTGAGGTGAAGAACAAGGATGGTCTGGTTGTTTTCGGGGTTTATCAGGGTGGCGTTCGGGTTTACGTTGAGGATACGCAGATTAAAGGCGCTAAAGGGGGGTTTGCAGTAGGTGGTCTAACCAATCAAGCAAAAGCAGGGCAAGCAGAATACTTTCGTATAACTCCTGATAGCGCAAGGATTTGGGTAAAAGAAGTGCCAACGGTTAAGGGAGCAAAAGGCGGATTTGCCGTGGGAGGGCTTACCAATCAAGGAAAAGCGACAGTATCTAATCAGCTAATACAACTTAACCCAGATAACTACTTTATTGGATACGAAAGTGGAATAAATATTACAACAGGTCTTTATAACTCATTTTTCGGTTATCAATCAGGTAAATCCAATACATCTGGTGGTTATAACGTATTTTCGGGATACCAAAGCGGTATGAATAATATCAGCGGTTTGTTTAATGTATTTTCAGGTAACCTTAGCGGTTTAAATAATACTTATGGATCTTACAATGTATTTGTTGGTTACCAGAGTGGTTTGAGTAATATTGATGGTTCTCATAACGTGTTTCTAGGTCATGAGAGCGGAATTAACAACACCACCGGATGGAGTAATAATTTTATTGGTCAGGGAGCTGGGTATACAAATACAACAGGCACCAATGATATTTTTATCGGAAACGATGCTGGTCGCATGAATACAATGTCTAGTGGCAATACTTTTATTGGTCGAAACTCTGGTTACTATAACACAATTGGTTATGGCAATACATACTTAGGACATATGTCGGGAGAGAAAATAACGTCTGGTTCAAACAACCTAATAGCAGGGGTAAACGCAGCAAATAACAAAACCTCTGGCAACAACAATGTCATACTTGGATCCGATGCTGGAAACTCAAGTGCTGATGGTAGTTACAATGTATTTGTTGGTGCTGGTGCAGGAAGAAATGCAACAGGGAACTATAATGTTTTTATTGGCAATGGAGCTGGATATAGTGAGACCCTCTCAAATAAACTCTACATCAATAATTCTAGCGGTTCAATCCCTTTAATTGGAGGCGATTTCTCAACTCATAAAGTAAATATCTCAAATATTCTAAACTTAACCAGCGTCTCAAGCTATCCCTCTTCTCCAAACGAAGGGGACATCATAAGGTATAAGAATGGAGCCACAAATGGATTATACATCTATACTGGTTCTACATGGACGTCAATTGTTACATGGTGATTTGATTATCAATTATTTATTAGGTCTTCGTGTAGTCAATACTTTTAAAATGGTTTAGAGCATCATGTAAAAAAATCATATCTTGCTCTAATATGAATTTAACAAAAAGTTGATTTGCAAAAAGCAGATTAACTTTTTGCATCTTTTGTCAAAAAAAAATCATGTTTATTTGCTTTTTCTGGTTATTCATTACCTTTCATATTGTTAAAAAAATACTACAATGAAAGCAATAATTACAAAAAAAACAGCAATCCTAGTTGCGTTATCGATTTTGTCACTAATCGGATTCGCACAATCCCCCCAAGGCTTTTCTTATCAAGCGGTAATCCGTAATGGATCTGGCACTCCCATTGCTAGCCATCCCATTGGGCTTCGAATTACCTTGGAAGATGCTTCGCATATTGCCTACTACACCGAAACGCAGACAACGAATAGCAATGCTCAAGGAGTTATTTCGGTGACCATTGGTGGCGGAGCACAAGTTGGAATAAAAACTTTCGACAGTATCCCATGGATAAATGGCGATGTATACATTAAGCTGGAAATTGACCCCGCTGGCGGTACCTCATATACTGCAATGGGTGAACCAACGCCGCTGAAGTCAGTACCTTATGCGCTTTACGCTGAGAATGTCAAGGAGGTTGTTAGCAAGCCCGATGCCGCGGTGGACGATCCGATCTTTGAGGTGAAGAACAAGGATGGTCTGGTTGTTTTCGGGGTTTATCAGGGTGGCGTTCGCATAAATGTAGAGGATTCTCAAATACCAGTTAGGAAAGGAGCAAAAGGTGGTTTTGCTGTTGGGGGGCTTACCAATCAGGCTAAAGGTGCTCCTGTAGAGTATATGAGAATAACTTCCGATAGCGCCCGTATTTACATCAATGAAACTTCAGCGAAAGGTGCTAAAGGTGGATTTGCTGTTGGAGGGCTTACCAATCAGGCTAAAACAATTGTAAAACGAAATATACTTTATGTTGCCCCTGATAGTACGAGGGTTTACGTAAACGAAAATCTTGCTAAGGGGGCTAAGGGTGGATTTGCTGTTGGGGGGCTTACCAATCAGGGAAAGGGTTCTCCCAATAACTTTATGCAACTAACGCCCGATAACTACTTTATAGGGCACCAGAGCGGAAGTAAAACAACCACCGGTTTATACAATTCATTTCTTGGTTACCAAAGCGGTTTCAAAAATACCACTGGATCAAGTAATCTGTTTTTAGGTTATCAGAGTGGCTATAACAATATTACAGGAAGTAATAACTCCTTCCTTGGCTATCAAGCTGGTTATTCGAATACTGCTGGTTTAGCTAATACTTTTCTTGGAAGTTATACTGGTTTAGCAAACACAATTGGAAGTAATAATACTTTTATAGGTTTTAGAACCGGTCTGCTCAACACTTCGGGAAAGGGAAATGTTTTTATCGGCGATTCAACTGGTTATAATAATTCCATCGGAGGGAATAATGTATTTATAGGCTCACAAAGCGGGCAATCAAATATCAATGGAAACTTTAATGTATTCTTAGGATTCAGAAGTGGTAGGCAAAACACTACAGGAACTAAAAATACTTTTGTTGGTTACAAGGTTGGGTATAGCAATTCCGATGGTTTATCGAATGTTTACATTGGTGATAGCACCGGCTATTATGCAACTGGGGGTTACAATGTTCTGATAGGATCTCAAACAGGAGTTGGTAGTAACTCTATTAGCAATACCGGAAACTACAATGCCTTTATTGGTTATCAATCTGGGTTTAGCAACCAGGGCGGAAGTTTTAACACATTCCTTGGATACCAGTCAGGTAGATCAAATACAGGTGGAGTAAGCAATAGCTTTATTGGCTATCAAGCTGGCAAATCGAACATCAGCGGATCAAGTAATGTTTTTATGGGAACTTCAAGTGGTTTGTCAAATACTTCCGGTGCTTCTAATGTTTTTATTGGTACAAGTAGTGGTCAAACTAATTTATCGGGTGGATCAAACGTCTTTCTAGGAAGTTCGAGCGGTTTTAGCAATACCATTGGTAAGGATAACACGTTTATTGGTACCAATTCAGGATATAGCAACACCGATGGAAGGTCAAACATTTGCATTGGATTAAATGCAGGTAACCTAAACCAAACCGGAAATAGCAATGTTTGTATTGGTTGGGGAGCAGGATACTCAAATACCTGGGGATGGAATGTTCTTGTAGGTTATGCTGCTGGTAGTGGAACAACTACTGGTCGATATAATGTTATGCTTGGTCCTGCAACAGGTCAAGCAAATATAACAGGTGATGGTAACATCTTCCTTGGTTTTGGGGCTGGAAATAGTTTAAATAGTAATTATAACATTTGTATTGGTCAGACGGCAGGGGTAAGCATTACATAGGGAGATTATAACACACTCGTAGGCAATAATGCAAATGTATCAGTGGGTACTATAACAAATGCGACAGCAATCGGTAATGGAGCTTCAGTTGGTGTAAGTAACAAAGTAGTTATTGGAAATGCATCAGCAACCACTGTTGGAGGATATGGTGCATGGACAAACTATTCCGACCGTAGATTAAAAGAGAACATCGTATACAAGAATGACCTAGGCCTCAATTTTATTCTCCGACTTAAAACGGCTTCTTACAATTATAAAAGCGATGTAAACAAACATCGTAGAGATGGACTTATCGCACAGGATGTTCAGCAAATATTAAGCGAGCTTCACATCGATTTCAGTGGGCTTGTAATTGATGCTGATTCGATGAAAACCATGAATCTTTCTTACGGTGATTTTGTGATTCCATTAATCAATGCACTACAGGAGCAGCAAAAACAAATTGAATCCACCAAGCAGGAAAACCAACAGCTAAAATCTGAATTTTTATTGCTTAAGGAGCAACTTGAACAGATAAAAGCTATGCTTAAGAAGTAAATGGATTTCGATAATTAACACAGAGCCCTATCAGAGAGAACAAACTGGTAGGGCTTTTTTAACTATAAAATTCCTTTATTAATTACATGTGTTATAAAACATATTTGCGATTGACTTGTTACCTTAAGTGTTAAGATTTTATCAATTCTTTGTTGTTAACCATAAAACCGTATTCTCCATGAGAACAAAAAGGGTAATAAGTAGATTAGCATCAATATTTTTGGTGCTTCTTGTGCAAATGGTTGGTTATTCCCAATCTCCTCAGGGATTCTCATATCAAGCCATTATCCGTGATGGTAACGGAAGTGTAATCGCCAACAAAATTGTCGGACTAAGGATTACCCTCGAGAACGCATTGCATGTAGCCTACTATACCGAAACGCTGACCTCAACCAGCAATGCTCAGGGAGCAATATCTGTTACTATTGGCGGTGGAGTTCCAGTGGGAATAAACCAATTTACCAGTATTCCCTGGAAGAATGGTGATGTATATATTAAGCTAGAGATTGACCCCGCTGGCGGAACATCATATACCACAATGGGTGAACCAACACCCCTGAAATCGGTGCCCTATGCGCTTTATGCTGAGAACACCAAGGAGGTTGTTAGCAAGCCCGATGCCGCGGTGGACGATCCTATCTTTGAGGTGAAGAACAAGGATGGTCTGGTTGTTTTCGGGGTTTATCAGGGTGGCGTTCGGGTTTACGTTGAGGATACGCAGATTAAGGGAGCTAAAGGTGGTTTTGCTGTGGGTGGGCTTACCAATCAATCAAAGGCTGG
>JANYLA010000032.1 GCA_025361485.1 Bacteroidales bacterium | reverse complement strand
TGTAAAACCTTTACCGATACGGACGAAGAATTTATTGAAGGAGTAAAAAATATGTTGGCAAACGGTACCATTGCCAAACGCACCGCGCAGGATATAAAGAAAGAACTTGAAAAAACAATAGACCCAATGGATGTGCTGCATATTTTGCGTAAACACATCCGCTCGGTTGCCATCGAAACCATTGGTTCTAATAAATCTTTTCAACGCCGCGAAGTAATATTGTCGGGTTATCTTATTAAATAGTTATGGATAAAAATACAGCTACCAACCTCATAGAATCTACATTCAATCAAGCCTTTGATGAAACCCGTTTTGAACTGTTTGCCAAAAACTTTTTGAACGATGTTGAACCCAAAAGCAATAGTTACAGCGGTCAATATATTTGGGACGATTATAAAGAACATGTAAACACTTACAAGCGAATTGGCAAATATATCGACCCCGACGGTGAAGCACTCGATATTCTGATTGTAGAAGTAAAAAGTGTTTTGAAACTCGAAAGGGCACGAACCGCTTTGCGGAATTTTGTAATTAAGCACTTGGTGAAATTCGAGAAAGATTATGCCCTTGTTGCGTTCTATTCAAAACAAGATGATGGTGCCGACTGGCGTTTCTCGTTCATTAAACTCGAACATCAAGCATTTGTTGATGAAGAAAAAGGAAAGGTAAAAACCCGTAAAGAATTTACCCCTGCCAAACGTTATTCGTTTTTGGTTGGTAAATACGAAAAGGCATATACAGCTAAAAACCAATTGTTGCCCTTATTGCAAAATGTAAGCAGTAACGCCACCATTGAAGAAATTGAAAGTGCTTTTAGTATTGAAAAAGTTACCGATGAGTTTTTCAGTCAGTACAAGGATTTGTTCGGAAAGCTTTACGAACATTTCGAGAACGATACGGCTATTCAAAACGAGTTGGTAAAATCAAACATTGATACTTCTCGCTTTACCAAAAAGTTGTTGGGGCAAATAGTTTTCTTGTATTTTTTGCAGAAAAAAGGCTGGTTGGGTGTACCTAAGGACAAAACATGGGGCAACGGTGAAAAACGCTTTATTCAGCAACTTTTTGATACATCGAAAAACAAAAACAAGAACTTCTTTAAAGATTATTTGCAATACCTGTTTTACGAAGCATTGGCAAAAGAACGCGACAATGTAAATTCTTACTACGAAAAATTCAATTGCCGCATTCCGTTCCTCAATGGTGGTTTGTTTGAGGCAGAATATGACTGGAAAAATGCTAATATTTCTATTCCAGAAACCATTTTCCGTAACGAAGAAAAAAACAAATCAGGCGATATTGGTACTGGAATTCTCGATGTTTTCGACCGTTATAACTTTACTATAAAAGAAGACGAGCCGCTTGACAAGGAAGTAGCTGTTGACCCCGAAATGTTGGGTAAGGTTTTCGAGAATATGCTCGAAGTTACCGAACGCAAAAGCAAAGGGGCTTTTTATACCCCAAGGGAAATTGTGCATTACATGTGTCAGGAGAGTTTGATACATTATCTCGATAACTCTCTGAATAATTACACCGAAACATTTCAGGAAATTGGCGATAGCCAAACCAATATGTTCGGTAACGCAGGAAAGAAAGGACAGCACTCCATAAACCTTTCGCATCAGGATATAAAAGTTCCGAAAATTGATATTGAACACTTTATCCGTAACGGGCATTTTGCATTAGAACACGACCAGCGTGTGGTAAACAAAGGAAAAGAAACAGCAGAATATAAATATATATTGCCAGAAAGCATACGCCAACATGCCGACTTTATTGACAAAAAACTAACAGAGATAAAAATTTGCGACCCTGCCATTGGTTCGGGTGCTTTCCCTGTGGGATTGTTACACGAGCTTGTAAATGCTCATTTGGTAATAAAACCCCATTTAAGCCCCACCTATTTAGCAGAAAAGCTGAAAGCTATTAATGGCCGCACCCTGAGCGAAGTCGAAGGGAGCGAAAGCCGTTACATTTACCGCCTGAAACGCCACATTATACAAGAAAGTATTTACGGTGTTGATATTGATGCCTCGGCTATTGATATTGCACGTTTACGATTGTGGCTTTCGCTGGTGGTGGACGAAGACGATTTTGAACCCATTGAAACCCTGCCCAACCTCGACTATAAAATTGTTTGTGGCAACTCGCTCATTGGTTTGCCTGAAAGTGCCATGCGTAGCCTTGAAGTAGAAAAAGAACTGGAAGGTTTGAAACAACAGTTTTACAACGAAACCAACGAACAGGAAAAGAAACAATTACGCACAAGAATTAACACCAAAATACGAGAACTCTTAGATTCCGCCGAACAATTTGCAGGTTATAAAATTGACTTCGATTTTAAACTATTCTTCTCGGAGGTGTGGCATGAAAAGGATGGTTTTGATGTGGTGATTGGGAACCCACCTTATATTCAAATTTCAAAGCTCGATGAAGTATTAAAAAGGAACTTGTCAAAAATGAATTTTGAAACATTTTCTTCTTCTGGTGATATTTACGAATTGTTTTATGAAAATGGGAATAGAGTACTTACCAAAGGAGGGCATTTGTGTTTTATTACATCAAATAAATGGCTCAGAGCAAACTATGGAACATCAACCCGCAAATACTTTTTGACTAAAACTAATCCAAAATTACTATTCGATTTTGGTCAGGAAATGATTTTTTCTTCCGCAATTGTTCATAGTAACATTCTTCTTTTTCAAAAGAATACCTTCAAGAATGAATTCAGAGGGTGTCAACTTTCAAAAGCCAAAGTAAATTCGTTGATTCAGTATTTTAAGGAAAATGCTATTAGTCTTGATTATTTTAACGAAGAGGTTTGGGCAATTTCTACACCTGAATTAATCAATATAAAATCCAGATTAGAAAATATGGCGGTAAAGCTAAAAAAATGGGATTTGGGATTTTATAGAGGAATTTTAACTGGTTATAATGATGCATTCATTATTGATGAAAAAAATAAAAATGAACTCGAAAATATTGAGCCAAAACTCAAAGAAATAATTAAGCCTGTTCTAAGAGGCAGGGATACAAGACGATACTATTGTAATTACCATAACTTATATTTGATTAATACCCATAATGGAGATAAGAAAAGGGACATTAAAAAGATTGATGTACCGTATGATTTTCCAAATCTATTACACTATTTAAGCAATTTTCCGAAAGCCATCAAAATCCGGTCAGATAAAGGTGACCATTGGACAAATTTAAGAAACTGTGCTTTCTTGGAAGAAGTTGAAAAAGAAAAAATTATTTTTTCGGAAATCGTTTCCGAACCACAATTCTTCTACGATACTGAAAAATATTATCCTGAAGCAACAGCCTTTCTAATTACTGGCGAGAATCTGAAATGGCTTACTGCATTGCTAAATTCAGAGTTAATTACAGTATTATTCAGAATTTTTTATGCAGGTGGAGAATTAGTTGGAAAATACCGTTACAAGAAAGCATTTTTAGAAAATCTTCCTATACCAGAACCTATTAAGCCATATAATTTTGCAATTGAAGTTTTTGTTGATTATCTAAGTTTTTATAAGGGAAAGTACAAGGATAGCTCAAAGGAACACTCTATTTCCAATTATTTTGAATCGGTAATTGATAGTATCGTATATGAAATAGTATTTCCATCCGAACTCCAATCCGCCAACAAAGAAATCCTCAAACATCTTGACGATTTAAAGCCCATAACCAAAAGTATGAGCAATGAAGAAAAACTGGCAGTAATACAAAGCGAGTTCGAACGCCTGTACGACCCCAGCCACCCTGTACGCAATAATTTGGAAACATTGGATAGTATTGAGGAAGTGCGGATAATAAAAGAGGCACTTAAATAATTTGGTATAATATTTTGGTAATGAGAAAAAATGATTTACATTTACGCCAACATGCTTACCCCGCTTCCCATAAGAACAGCGCGCTCAGGGTAAGCTTTTTATTTATATACCTATGAACAAAGTGCCCTATACCAAATCGGCACTATCGTATGCCGACCAACTCCAACAGCTCAAAAACCGTGGCTTAACCATCGAAAACGAGCCAAAAGCCCTGCACTTGCTCGAAGTTGTTAGTTATTATCGCCTTAGCGGATATTGGTATCCATTATTAGCCGATAAACAAAACCACCAGTTTAAACCCACTGCCACTTTCGAAACAGCTTTTAGTATTTACAAATTCGATAGGGAACTTCGCTTATTGGTTCTCCGTGAGCTTGAAAAAATTGAAGTTGCTGTTCGTGCTAAAATGATTTATGTGTTGTCGCACAGCCTTGGCCCGTTTTGGTATCTCGATTCGGCAAACTTCTCCAATCCTGTTAAGCACGCCGATACGCTTTCGAAGATTGGTGTCGAATATTCCCGTAGCGATGAGGAATTTGTACAAGCATTCAAAAACAAGTATTCCGACCCCATGCCACCCAGTTGGATGATGCTCGAAGTATCATCTTTTGGCACACTGTCGAGCCTTTACAGTTATTTGCAACCCACTAAAGATAAGCGTGATATTGCAAAATATTTTGGCTTGGCTGATATTGTACTTTCATCGTGGTTGCATAGCATCGTGTATTTGCGTAATGTTTGTGCCCACCATGCCCGTTTGTGGAACCGCGAAATGCAAATACAACCCATGATTCCGCGACATACGCACCGCCCATTTATAAACCAAACAAGCTATGTTTCGCCCGAAACAGGTCAGTCATTACCATTGAACAACAAGACTTATTTTATTCTCTCCATGGTCATTTACCTGATGAATACAATAAACCCCAAACATAGCATACAAAATAAATTCAAGGCATTATTGGCAAAGTACCCGAATATTGATCCACATGCAATGGGCTTTCCATCAACATGGCAAACTGAACCACTTTGGAAATGAGAATAAAGCAAATTGTAATCCGGGATTACAAAGCCTTTTATGGCACAAAGGAAATAAATGTTGACTGTAAAAACCTATTTGTTTATGGTGAAAATGGAAGTGGAAAAAGCTCGCTTTACTTTGCACTAAAAGATTTTTTCCAATCGTCAATTGAGGATTTCAATTACGACGAAACCGAAAACATTTTTATTGAGGATACAGAAAAGGGCAAAGGATATATAAAAGTTTTTTTCAACCCTGATAAAGACGGTAACACCACCCCAACAGGGAAAGAGTATTCAGTTACAAAAACAACAAAAAATACCTACACCACAGGCGATACAAGCATTCGTGATGCAATAAAACTAAAGAGCTTTTTAACCTACAAACATCTTTTAGACATTCATCACATTAAGAAAAACGATGAAATTGATTTGTTCGATTTATTGGTTAAAGGTGTACTGAAGCATTTTAAAAGCGTTGCCATTACTGGCAACAGAGAACTTGGCGAGTTGTGGACTGATTTTGAAAAGGCTGTAGCAAAACCACTTGAAGGCACAGCCTATAATATAACAAAGAAGAAAGCTGATGTTGATGGAGCATTACAAGCTTTTAACACTGCTTTTTCAAAACTATTTCTGGCTGGTAGTCCCGAAAATATTTTAAAATTTGCTCAACCGATACTTGATAAATTCGGGCATAATATTGAAATAGAATTGCGTTACACAAATGCAAAAGTTAAAGCTGATTATAGTGCTTATGAACGCAATCATGTAAGGATTAGTATTAAATATTTGGGTATAAACATTTCCAAACCTCATATCTTTTTAAACGAAGCAAGGCTTTCTGCCATAGCCATTTCTATCTATTTGGGTATGGTTAAGCGCCACATTCAAGGCATTCCTTGTAAAATTTTGTTTCTTGATGATATTTTTATCGGATTAGACATTAGTAATCGTTTGCCATTACTAAAGATTTTAGAAGATGATTTTCCTGCTTATCAGGTATTTATTACAACTTATGATAAACCTTGGTATGAATATGTGAAGTCAAGTTATTTGCACAATAACTCAGCATGGAAAAGTTATGAATTTTATGCAAGGCGCACTGGTCTAGGATTTGAAATACCAATAATTCATGAGATCAGAGTCAACTCTCATATTCAACATTATATTGATACAGCAGATTCCTACTTTAAAGCAGGTGATAACAAAGCGGCTGGTGTATATTTACGCTCTGCCTTTGAATTTATTTTAAAACAATATTGTTTTGGCAGGGTTCCTGTACTTTTTAATTCAGACATATCCAAAATAAAAACAGACACCTTTTGGAATGCAGTAAAAAATTATAAAACTATTAATCCAACGGGGTGTCATCTCGCACATACAACACAAATAGAGATAGATGGTTTAATATCTCTCGTATTAAATCCGCTTAGTCATCATGATGTAAACAAACATGAAGTATCCTCAGAGATTCAACGAACTATTGCTGCTATAATACAGCTTAAAACTGAACTAATTTAGATAATCAACTCTTAGAATAATTCTTGTTTGGTATGAATGAGAAAGATAATGACTTAGAGACTATCAAGCCTATAGGTAGCAGCCTTAGAATGCAGAGCAACTTTGAAAAACCAGAATTCAATATAATAGCAATAGATGTATACTACTTATGGTGCAAATCCTTGGTGCAAATAAAAAAGCACCTGTGCCATTTAAGTCACAAGTGCTTGATATTTAAGTCGGCTCGGAGAGGATCGAACTCTCGACCCCATGATTAAGAGTCACGTGCTCTACCAGCTGAGCTACGAGCCGATTTTTTAAACAGGGTGCAAATGTAAACTTTTTACCTTAATTTTGAAAGGGTTTATTTTATTCTTTAACGAAAGAAAATAAGTTATAATTCTTAAAATGAAAAAAACAATTATAATCACTGGCGGTGCAGGTTTTATTGGCTCACACGTAACTCGTCTATTCGTAAAAAAATACTCCGATTACCAGATTATCAACCTTGATGCGTTAACCTATGCAGGTAATCTTGAAAACCTTACTGATATTGAAAAGTGTTCAAATTATAAATTCGTAAAAGGAGATATCACGAATGAGGAAACCATTAGAAGTATTTTTAACGAATACTCGATTGATGGCGTTATTCATTTAGCTGCTGAATCGCATGTAGATAGGTCGATATCAGAACCAATGGCATTTATAAAAACGAATATTCTTGGTACAACTATCCTTTTAAATGCTGCTAAGCTACATTGGAAGGATAACTTCGTAGGCAAATTGTTCTACCACATTTCTACCGACGAAGTTTATGGAAGTTTAGGTGCAGAAGGTCTATTTACAGAGGAGACATCGTATGATCCACGGAGTCCATATTCAGCATCTAAAGCCTCTTCCGACCATTTGGTAAGAGCTTATCATCACACTTATGGCTTACCTGTTGTTATATCCAACTGTTCCAATAATTACGGACCGAATCATTTCCCCGAAAAGTTAATTCCATTAGCCATAAATAATATCAAAAAAAATAAGCCAATTCCTGTTTACGGAAAAGGTGAAAACGTAAGGGATTGGCTATTCGTTGAGGACCATGCAGCAGCAATTGATCTGGTTTTCCACAAAGGTAAACAAGGTGAAACCTATAATATAGGTGGGAATAACGAATGGACGAATATTGACCTGATTAAACTTCTTTGCAGGATAATGGATACCAAACTTAATAGACCTATAGGAGAATCGGAAAAACTTATCACCTACGTTAAAGATCGGGCTGGTCATGATCTTCGATATGCTATTGACTCAAGTAAACTTCAAAATGAATTAGGTTGGAAGCCCTCGCTTCAGTTTGAAGAAGGATTAACTAAAACTGTTGACTGGTATTTATCAAACCAAAAATGGTTAGATGATATTGTATCGGGAAACTATCAGCAGTATTACAATGAGCAGTATCAAAATAGATAGAAAAGAAAAAGGGAGCTAATTGCTCCCTTTCTTATTTCTTTGAAATAAATTATTCTACGGTAACCGATTTCGCTAAATTCCTTGGTTGGTCAACATTACAGCCACGCATCAGTGCAATATGATATGCTAATAGTTGTAGTGGAATAACTGCTAAAAGCGACTCAACAATTTCGTGTGCCTTAGGAATTTCAAGAACATAATCGGCCATCTCCTTGATTAAGGTATCACCTTCCGTTACAATTGCTATAACAACTCCTTTACGAGCCTTAACCTCCTGAACATTACTTACAACCTTCTCATAGCTGCTATCTTTAGCGGCAATGACCACAACAGGCATTTTCTCGTCAATAAGCGCAATTGGTCCGTGCTTCATTTCCGCAGCAGGATAGCCCTCGGCATGAATATAAGATATCTCCTTAAGTTTTAAAGCTCCTTCAAGTGCAACGGGAAAGAAATAACCCCTTCCGAGATATAGAAAATTCGTTGACTTATGGAATATTTCAGCTATTTTGATAACCTCACTGTTTGAACCAAGTATTTTTTCAATTTTTTCTGGAACTAATGTAATCTCCTTTATCAGCTCCTTATATCTTTCTTGACTTAAATGACCCTTTCTCCATCCCATAAGAATCGATATCATGGTTAGGATGGTTACCTGAGCAGTAAAAGCCTTGGTAGATGCAACGCCAATTTCAGGGCCAGCATGGGTGTATACTCCAGCATCTGTCTCCCGTGGAATGCTCGATCCAACTACATTACAAACACCAAGGACAAGTGCTCCTGCTGACCGTGCTAAACGAATAGCAGCAAGCGTGTCGGCAGTTTCACCGCTCTGGCTAATGGCTATAACAACATCATCTTTATAGATGATTGGATTGCGATAACGAAATTCTGAAGCATATTCAACCTCAACGGGAACACGAGCTAATTCCTCCATCAGGTACTCTCCCACCAAGGCGGCATGCCAAGAGGTTCCGCATCCAATTAGAATTATTCGCTTAGCATTGATTAACCGCGGTAGAACGTGGTATAATCCACCAAGATGAATCTCGTTTAAATCCTGAGAAATTCTACCTCTAAAGGTGTCATGAATGCTACGTGGTTGTTCAAATATCTCTTTAAGCATAAAATGCTCAAATCCGCCCTTTTCAATCTCTTCAATATCAAGATCCAGAGTCTGTATATTTGGTTCTAGCGCCTCGTTAAAAATCGTTTTTAAGGTAAGCTCACCACGCTTAATAATAGCAACATCGTTATCGTTCAAATAAATAACGCTATTGGTAAACTCAACGATAGGTGTTGCATCCGATGCAACAAAGTACTCATCATCACCCACACCAATTACCAAAGGGCTACCTTTTCGAGCAGCAATAAGCGTATTTGGCTCATCGCAACACATAACAACAAGTCCGTAGGCACCAATAACCTTTGTTAGTGCTAGCCTTACAGCTATTTCAGCGCTGATATTCCCTTTTAAATAGATGTACTCTATTAGATTTGCTAAAACCTCTGTGTCGGTATCTGAAATACTTTTATACCCGCGCTTCTCTAGGCGAGCCTTTAGCGGACTATAGTTTTCAATAATTCCATTATGGATAATGGTAAACTTACCATGCATCGATACATGGGGATGAGCATTGATATCGTTTGGTACTCCATGAGTTGCCCAACGGGTATGACCCATACCGATGGTGCCAACTACATTGTTTGAACCAACATGTTTTTCAAGGTCAGAAACTTTTCCTTTGCATTTGAATAGTTGCGGCTCACCGTTCATAACACAAACACCTGCAGAATCATATCCTCTATATTCTAACCTTTTTAAACCATTAATAATTATAGAATATGCTTGACGATGTCCAATATAACCAACTATACCGCACATATTTTAAAGTTTTGAATAAGTAATAATAAGCTTCATTGGGCTACTGTTGTTTCTACTTTTAAATACAGCTTCATCTCCATTATCTGATGGAGCAATCTGAGGAACAATATAAAAATTCTTTTGTGTTACCTTTTTTCTAAGTATTGACTGCAGATGTGTGGTTAGATTGATTGAGTAGTATTTCTTTGCCCGATTGTATTTAGCTACAGTGCTTTGTTGTTCCATTTGAGCAAGTTTTTGGTCTTCAGTATATACTAATCCTTTATCATCCGTCAATTCAACGTAATAGTATAAATTATTAATAATTGAATCTTTAGGTAATCCTAAAGGATAGTCATAAAGTTCGAGTCTTAGTTCAGCTTTACTAATTGTAATTGGCATCTTCTTCGCCCATGCATCAATACCATCAAGTTTAATTAAACCTTGAACTCCTCCAAGATTTTGAATATAAAAAACTGAATCTTGAGTTAATGTATCATCCCTAAAATTCATTTTATAGGCTGGATCTGCAGTAGCATAATCGTGAACAAAATGACTAAATCTTGATGAATAGGATGAACTAATTATATAATCATAAGTATATATTGTTTTTATTTTTGCTGTATCAGAATGGTAGCATAACTTCATTCTTGTAAGAGAATCGCTATAGTTAAGAAAATACATTACCCCATCATCCCCGACAATATCATTGCAAGTTAAATAGAATCCATGATAATATTGTGTAAGAAGAGAATCATGTTCTGTGTATTTGTGATAAGATGTGTCTGGTTTACTATTTATAGTTTGGATAATTCTGATTGAATCTCTATCAGCATTAAGAAACCTTCGAGCTAAAGTTGTATCTAAAACAAATCTAAGGACTGATTCTCCTTGATATACAACCGTACTAATGGGTGTTCCAGCATCGTACCAGCTATCAACAGGGTCAAGACCATTATGCTTTTCCGTACCAATAATTCTTTTCTTAGATTCAAAAAGGGTAACCGTTATTGGTTTATTTTTAATTCCCTTGTAATGAGATAGTTTAAAAGTTAGAATAAGGGAATCGGGAACTGGGAATGACCCATAAAGTGGGTTTTTCTCTCTGAAGTATCCTAAGTTTACTTGGGTTAAGAAATCTGCTTTTGTTTTACCAAAAATTTTACTGTTCAAACAACCTAGTGTTCCATAAGTAAATCCATTGGTGGTCACCTTGCTGGGTGTAAGCGTATACCCTGAGATCTCAAAGGATGTATCTATTTTTACGGATAAATTATCTTCGGATGGGATTAAATTTCCTCCTAAAGTATTTGGTTCGTTATAACAAGCATTCAAACCGAGTAAAACAGCAAAAATTGCTATAAGCTGACGTGAGGCGGCAATTCTGTGAAAAGAACTCAAAACCTTCATAAATCTATTTCTTATTATCATCTATCGAGTTGTTTAAAATCTGATCGTAAAAATTATTGAATGAATCGATATAATTATCTTTATCCTGATAAGGTAAAACGGGCTTATCTATACTTTTAATATATTCAGCAACATCTTTATTTATTTCATTGCTAGCACAAATTATGCCATCAGAGAAATTAATAGCCAATTTTGAAAGATTAGCGTAATCAGGTGTTTTTAAAATCTCAACATCTTTTTTGGTAACGCCATCAATCAGAATCTTATTACGAACATTCGCTCTAAAAGAGTTTTCAAACCCATCGTTGTAAACCGAATAAACGACCTTTGATTTGGCAAATAACGGATCATCGCTATAGGCTTTTTTTACTAAAACTGGAACGAATGCCGAAATCCAACCGTGACAATGAATGAGATCTGGTGCCCAACGCAGTTTTTTTACTGTCTCAAGTACTCCCCGAGCAAAAAAGATAGCTCGTTCATCGTTATCCTCAAAATAGGTTTGATTTTCATCGCAGAGAGTATGCTTACGATGAAAATAGTCCTCATTGTCGATAAAATACACCTGCATCCTAGCGCTTTGGATTGAGGCAACTTTAATAATAAGTGGATGGTCAGAATCATCGATAACAAGATTCATCCCCGATAAGCGAATTACCTCGTGAAGCTGGTTTCGCCTTTCGTTGATACATCCATAACGTGGCATGAATGTTCGAATCTCTTTCCCTCTTTCCTGTATCCCTTGCGGAAGATTACGACCAATTAAAGCCATTTCGCTTTCTGGCAGGTAGGGTGTAATTTCCTGTGAGATAAATAGAACCTTTGTGCTCTTCATGGGTATTTCAGGTTTCTGATTTTAAAAGATCAGAGGTACAAAACCCAGATTCGGAAATAGTAATTTACTGGTCCGTATCCGGGCTTTTAATAATTTTACAAAAGTATAAAAAATTATTTAGATTTATCATAGCCTTATCCTCTGATTTTCAGTATATCTTAAGATATAGCCATATTTGATATGCGTTTTTTTTGATGGATGATATTAGTTTTTAATTTTTTACGACCTTTGCAGCGTTTTATTACTCGCATTTTTTATGTTCTATTTAAGCTTTATTTAACTTTGATATATTTATTGCACGATTACGAATGGAAGTACTAAGCAGCATATCGGATATTAAGAGAATATTATCCGAACATCGAATTAAAGGAAAGTCGATTGGCTTTGTGCCAACTATGGGGGCACTTCATCTAGGGCATATCTCGCTAGTTAAGAGAGCGGTAAGCGAGAGCGATATTGTAGTTGTCAGTATTTTTGTAAATCCTACCCAGTTTAACGATAAATCGGACCTTAAAAACTACCCTAGAACCCCTGAGTTAGACTTAAAACTTCTTGAAAAATCAGGTGTTCATTACATTTATATGCCTTCTGAACTTGAGATTTATCCAGAACCCGATACCCGTGTTTTTGATTTTGGCCAACTCGATAAGGTGATGGAGGGAGAACATCGACCCGGGCATTTCAACGGAGTTGCACAAGTAGTTAGTAAACTTTTTGATATTGTCGAACCAAATCGAGCCTATTTCGGGCAAAAGGATTTTCAGCAATTGGCAATAATCCGTCAAATGGTTATAATGCTCAAGCTGAAAGTTGAGATTATTTCATGCCCAATTGTTCGCGAAAGCGATGGCTTGGCCATGAGTTCAAGAAATCTTTTATTAGAAACAGCTGTAAGAGAAAGTGCTCCGCTGATTTATAGAACCTTAAGTGAAGCTCGCAACAAAGTAAAAGAACTCTCCGTAAAAGAATTGATTCACTGGGTAGTAACGAATATTAATAATGATACCCACCTAACCGTTGAGTATTTCACATTGGTAGATTGTTTAACTTTACAACCTATTTTGAATTGGCCTGATTCCGAATCAATTATTGGCTGTATTGCTGTAAGAGCCGGAAAAATTAGGCTAATTGATAATGTTTTTTTTAATTAATTGATACGCAAAAAAATGTTTATTGAAGTTGTAAAATCAAAAATTCATCAGGTTTCAATAACCGAGGCAAACCTCCTCTACGTTGGTAGCATTACCATTGATGAAGATTTAATGGATGCCGCCAACCTCATTGCAAATGAAAAAGTTCAGGTTGTAAATATTAATAACGGCGAAAGACTCGAAACCTATGTTATTAAAGGTGAGCGCGGCTCTGGCAAGATTTGCCTTAATGGGCCTGCTGCCCGAAAATGCGCCGTTGGAGATGTTGTTATTATCATGTCGTATGCAACGATGGACTTTGAGGAAGCTAAGCAATTTAAACCATCAATAATTTTCCCCGATACGATTACAAATAAACTAGTATAACCTTCACAAAAACGAATTCCCCTTGAATGACAATCTCAAAAAGATACTAAACTATTCGATTTTCTTTGGTCTTGCTGTATTGTTGCTCTATCTTGCTTTTCGCAAAGTGGATGTTAATGTTCTAGTTAATGGTTTTAAGAATGCCAATTATTTTTGGGTGGTCTTTTCGCTTGTTGTCGCAACTTTTGCTAACCTAGCTAGGGCTCTTCGGTGGAAACTATTAATGGAACCTCTTGGCATTTCTCCACCAATAAAGCATGTTTTTGGTGCTGTGATGATTGGTTATCTTGCAAACTTTGCCTTCCCCCGTTTAGGTGAGATTACAAAATGCGGAACACTAAAAAAGACAGATAATGCTCCTTTTGAGTCCCTCATTGGCACCGTACTGGTTGAAAGAGTTGCAGACCTTGCGATGCTCTTTATTTGTGTTTTGCTTGCTTTCTTTATCAAAATAGATTTTTTTGGCGATTTTATCATTCATAAAATATTTATTCCTCTTTTTTCGAAGGGAACGGGTTTCTCATATATTTCAGCTATTATAATTAGTGTCTTCTTCCTGTTCTCATATTTATTACTTCATCTTATTCGTAAAAATGTTTTTGGACACAAAGTAAAATCGCGTGTAAAAAGCATGTACTATGGAATAATTGATGGTTTGAAATCTGTTGTTCGGATGAAAAAAAGGGGATTATTTATCATCTATTCCTTTCTAATTTGGGGATTATACTTTTTAATGACCTATTTGCTTTTCTTCTCAACGGAGCCAACAAGTGATCTTACAATTATAGACGGCCTTTTTATCCTGGTTGTTGGATCGTTTGGAATGGTAGTTCCTGTTCAGGGAGGATTTGGTGCTTTCCATTATATTACTGCAATGGGATTAGGTCTTTTCGGAATATCTCAGGCTGATGGTCTTGTATTTGCTACCATTGCGCACGAATCACAAACCCTACTTATTATTACGTTTGGAACATTCTCAATGGTCATTCTTTTCTTCAAGAAAAAACCAAAAAGTGTAGTAGAATCATAATTTAATCTTCCATTTATGGCCAAAACTCGGAGCATGTACGTTTGTCAAAATTGTGGTGCCGAATCGGTTAAATGGCTTGGTCGTTGCCCATCGTGCAGCGAATGGAATACATACGTTGAGGAGAGAATTAGCAAGGATACAACTAGGCCTGGATTGGTTGATGTTTCGCGAAATGCTACACCCAAGGCGCTCAAAGAGATTGAATCGAATAACGAAAAAAGGCTCGATACAGGAATTGGCGAGGTAAATCGGATTCTTGGAGGAGGAATTGTTACAGGATCGCTTATTCTGATTGGCGGTGAACCTGGTATAGGTAAGTCAACGCTAGCGCTTCAACTCGCGCTTGGGTTAAAGCATCTGAAAGTTCTTTATATATCTGGCGAAGAAAGCGCAAAGCAGGTAAAACTTCGAGCCGATAGAATTAACCCCGAAAATCAAGAGTGCTTAATTTTAAACGAAACTCTGCTTGAAAATATTCTAACCCAAGCCGAAAACGTTAAGCCCGACCTAATTGTTATTGATTCCATTCAAACGCTCTACTCCGATACGATTGAATCATCACCCGGAAGCGTATCGCAGGTTAGAGAGTGCACAGCCGCTCTGCTGAGATACTCAAAAACAACTGGGATTCCGGCAATTCTTATTGGCCATATTACGAAGGATGGGAGTATTGCCGGACCTAAAATTTTAGAGCATATTGTTGATGTTGTTTTACAATTTGAGGGCGATAGTAATTTCATTTATCGTATTCTTCGCTCCGCAAAGAACCGTTATGGTTCAACGTCGGAACTGGGAATTTTTGAGATGCAAGGAACTGGTCTAGTTGAGGTTACTAACCCATCGGAAATTCTTCTTTCTCATCGCGATGAGGCGCTGAGTGGAATTGCTATATCAGCAGCGATTGATGGAGCGCGCCCTTTCCTCATCGAAATACAAGCACTTGTCAGCTCTGCTGCATATGGGACGCCGCAAAGATCAACAACAGGTTTTGATACTCGAAGGTTAAATATGCTTTTGGCTGTTCTTGAGAAAAGAGCTGGGTTTAAACTCGCAACAAAGGATGTTTTCTTAAATATTGCTGGAGGATTGAAAATTACCGATCCAGCAACCGATCTTGCAGTAATTGCATCAATCTTATCATCTGCTTTTGACTCTCCAATACCTAACAATACATGTTTTGCTGCTGAAGTTGGCCTTTCTGGCGAAATTAGACCCGTTAGTCGGCTCGATCAAAGGATTGCTGAGGCAAAAAAACTAGGAATGCAGAAAATATTTATATCAAAATACAATAAAGGGCTAGACCTGAGAAACGAGGGCATTACATTGGTTCAAATTGCTAAAGTTGAAGAGCTGGTGAAACATCTTTTCGGTAGGAATTAGGTTTCAAATAAATGATAACCACGGAGACACAGAGATCACTGAGGCTTAATTATTTATTTTATGACTATCCGTTATTATGACTATTTCATTGAATTCTGCGAAATTATTCTGACAGGTTCTTCGAACTCTGTCAGGAAATTTTAAGGGAAAAATGACCTTTCAGAGTCCTTAGACCTGAAAGAGTCAATCAATGGTTCTCGATTAGGCATCTTTGCGGATACTCATAATTTATTTTTATTTCGTTTGCTGCTAAATATTTGCATTCTCAAAATATTATCAGAAATATTTTTCCATCACAATTTCTAAACTCCTTTGGAGTATCGGTTTTTGTTTTCGATATTTGGAAATATCTTATTCATCTTACTATGAAAATTGCTGTAATTGGATTTGGGGCTGCTGCTATTGGTCTGCTTGAAAGGCTAAAGGAAACCTCGCACGAGATTCATGTTTTTGAAAAAAGCAAGGATGTTTACTCATCAAGCATATCAGGCATTAGAGCCGATGGAAAACTATTTGTGTCAACAGAAATGGGCGGTGATATTTTAATCGACCCAATTCTGCAAAAAAAATTGGTTGATTACTACATCAACTTTACAGCAAATAAGCAGGTTGAAACGGGTAAATCGTTCGGCAATCAGAACTACTATAAACTATTCTATGAAAAGGGCTTTATGCCCATCGGTGCAGATTTTTATCATATTGGTACCGACCAGCTAAAAGAGGTACTATTCAACATTTACAACTATTTTTCATCTCACTCAAATATTCATTTCCACTTCAACTACGAGGTGAATGATATTGATGTTGAGAAGGATTGTGCAAAGATAAATGGTGATGGCAAATTTGATATCGCCATTGTAACTGTTGGTCGCAGTGGTCACAAGCTGGTTAATAAGATGATGACCAAATATCCTAATCTTATTCTTGATAATACTCGAGTTGATATGGGTATAAGATACGAACTCCCAAATCATGTTGTAGATGAGATTAACAAAGAGATGTACGAGTTTAAGGTAAAATACCGCAGCAAGACAGGCTATATGGTGCGTACTTTTTGCAATAATCCATCAGGCTTTGTGGTAACTGAAAATTATGGTGATTTTCTTACTGTAAACGGGCATGCCAAAATGAAGGAGAAAAGCAATAATACTAACTTTGCCATTCTCGCTTCGCTCAAGTTTACCGAACCCTTTAACGACCCAATTGGTTACGGTTCTTATATTGCAAAATTGTCGAATCTCCTTGCCGGCGAAGACAAAGTGATTCTTCAAACCTACAGCCATTTCAAGGAATCGAAAAGAACTAAAAACATATATCGGGTGCTACCAACCCTCGATTCAAAGAGTTTTATTCTTGGTGACGTCAACCTTGTTTTTCCCCGAAGAATTATCGAAAGCATCATTGATTTTATCGAAAACCTCGATAAGGTAATTCCAGGCATTGCAAATAATGATAATCTTGTTTATGCCCCTGAAATAAAATTCTACTCCAATCGGTTGAACAACTTATCGATGCAGCATCTTAAGTTTGCTGGAGATTGCTCTGGAGCGACTCGTTCAATTATCTATGCCACAGCACATGGTTATCTGATTGGTGAAGCCATCCTTTCAAATCAATTTTCAAACACCGAACTATAATGCTTAAGGTTGAAAACCTAAGTGTCCGATTTGGAAACATCACTGTCCTTAAGGAGGTCTCATTTTTATTAGAAAAAGCTGAAATCCTTGGTATTGTTGGTGAATCTGGCTCAGGTAAATCAATCACATCATTAAGTTTAATGGGCCTTTTACCCACTCAGGCAACGGTTGAAAGCGGCACTGCACAAATCGTTTTTAGTGATGGCGAAAGTCAAAATCTTCTTTCATTGGATGAGAAGAGATTTCAGGCTATCAGGGGAAAGCGAATAGCAATGATTTTTCAGGAACCCCTTACGTGCCTAAACCCTTCGATGAGATGTGGAAAACAATTGCTTGAGGCTGTTCTGCTTAACGCTAAGATTAAAAGTGCTAACGCAAAAAAACGTTGCATCGAACTTCTTGATGAGATGCAGCTACCCAATCCGGAAAAGGTATACAACAGCTATCCACATGAGCTGAGCGGTGGGCAAAAACAACGGGTGATGATTGCTATGGCTCTATCGGGTAACCCCGAACTGCTTATTGCCGATGAGCCAACAACGGCACTGGATGTAACTGTTCAAAAGGGATTACTTCAACTACTAAAATCGCTCCGCGATAAATATCAAATGGGAATGATTTTTATTAGCCACGACCTTGGTATAATAAAGGAGATTGCCGACAGAGTGATTATACTTCAGCATGGAAAAATTGTTGAACAAGGTTTGGTTAAGCAAATATTTGAATCTCCGCAAAATCCATATACCAAAGGGCTTCTTGCATGTAGACCGCCAATTGCATATAAGCCGTATAGATTGCTTACTGTAGAGGATTTTCTTAAGGGAAGTGTTGACAAAAAGGCGGTGGATTCAAAAATATCCTCATCAAACCTCAAGGGCACTCTTCTTTACTCGGTAAAAAATGTAGTCACCTCTTTTATTACCAAAAAAAATCTTTGGGGAAAACCTATCAACCACTTTAAGGCTGTTGATAATGTTAGTCTAGAACTATTTGAGGGTGAAACCCTTGGAATCGTTGGTGAATCGGGCTCAGGAAAGACTACGCTTGGTCGCACGCTGCTCCATTTAATAAAAAGCCAATCTGGAACAGTGGTGTATAAGGGTATAAACATATCTCAAATGGATAGGGCGTTTCGAAAGCAGTTCCGAGAAGATATTCAGCTGATATTTCAAGATCCTTATTCATCACTAAATCCCAGAAAAACAATTGGGCAGGCCATTTCTGAACCACTAAAAGTTCATGAAATATGTCGGAACGAAAAGGAAAGAAAGGCTAAAGTTATTGAATTGCTTAGTAAGGTTGCTCTTCCTGCGGATAGTTACTACAGATATCCCCACGAGTTTTCTGGAGGTCAGCGGCAACGAATTGTAATTGCCCGTGCGTTAGCCGTTAATCCAAAAGTTATTATCTGCGATGAAATGGTATCGGCACTTGATGTTTCGGTTCAAGCTCAGGTACTTAATCTCCTTAAAGATTTAAAGGAACAGCTAAACCTCACGCTACTCTTCATATCGCACGATTTAGCCGTTGTAAAATATATTAGTGACCGAATAATCGTTCTGAAAAATGGAATTTTAGTTGAGTCAGGAACATCCGATGAGATATTCAACCATCCAAAAACTGATTACACAAAGAACCTTATCAATTCAATTCCAGGCATTAACATTATAAATGAAGACTAAAAGAAATCATCCTCGTTAATCTCTTGCTTTTTAATTTTTTTCTTCCCCTTTGTATCCTCACAATCAGTATCGAAGTACTTTTCGACCAACGGTTTTTCCCACTGATCGTTGGGAGAAATCCCTAAACGAGCATCTTTGTAAACCTTTTCAAGAAAAAGAGCATAAATTGGTAAAGCCATTGCTGCACCTTGTCCTAGCTTTATGCCTTGAAAATGCACTGAACGATCCTCTGCTCCAACCCATGTTCCGGTTACCAGGTTAGGCAGCATACCCATAAACCATCCATCAGCATGACTCTGTGTCGTTCCAGTTTTTCCAGCAATGGGTCCAGGTAATTCATAATAAGATCTTAAACTCATACCTGTTCCATTATTGATAACCCCTTCCAAAAGATTAATCATTAGGTATGCCGTTTGTTCGCTAATCGCTTCATTCTTTTGAGGAGTGAAAGATTCTAAAACGTTACCATTCTTATCCTCAATCTTTGTAACCATCAACGGTTCAATATGAACACCTTTATTAGCAAATGTGCTGTATGCTCCCACCATTTCATAAACAGAAACTTCCGAAGTACCAAGAAATACAGAATTTACAGCCTGAATCTTACTTGATATACCCATCTTTTTACCCATATCTGCAAGCGCTTGAGGGGTAAATTGTTTGATAAGCCATGCCGAGATATTATTCACTGAATTAGCTAATCCCCACTTAAGCGTAACCATTTTACCATCATACTTAGTGCTACCTGAGTTTTTTGGAGTCCACGTGGAATCCTTTACCCCTCCCTCTTTGCTACTGACTCTTTCGATAAATGTTTGTGAAACATTAGGAATCTTATAGCAGGGTGAATACCCTTCCTGCATAGCCAGAGTATAAAGGAATGGTTTTATAGTTGACCCGACCTGACGTTTCCCTTGGTAAACATGGTCGTACTTAAAATATCGATAGTTAGGCCCGCCTACATACGCCTTTATAAAACCATTGTGAGGATTCATTGCCATAAAACCTGCACGTAAGTGACGTTTGTAGTGTTTTATCGAATCCAATGGCGACATTAAAGTATCCATCTCCCCTTTCCAAGTGAAAATGGTCATTCTGATTTTAGTATTAAAGTTTGCATATATACTATCCATCGGCACACCCCTATTTCTCAGCCCACGATACCTTTCGGTTTGTTTCATCGCCTGAAGAAGAATTGATCGAATCTGTTCGTTTGTAAGTTTTGGATCGAATAATCTATTTCCTAAATATTTTTGTTCATAGTCAAACTCTATCTGAAGGTTTTTTCCTAAATGTTTCTCAACAGCCTCCTCAGCATATTGCTGCATTTTGGAGTTAATGGTAGTATATATCTTCAGCCCATCACGGTAGATACTATAAGGAGTTCCATCAGGTTTAAGGTTTTTATTGCACCATCCATATAGTGGATTGTTTGCCCATTGAAGCGAATCTTCAATGTACAGGTCATGGGTAAAGTAATACTTAGGCTCGGGTCTACGGGCAGTAAGAATCTGCCGAAGAGTTTCGCGAAAATAGGTAGCTAGCCCAACATTATGATCCTGAACTTTGTAGTCTATCTTTAGTGGAATTCTAACCAGCGAATCGTAAGTGTGTTTCTTAATAAACTCATTCTTATACATCTGTGAAAGAACGAAGTTACGACGAGCCAACGATCTTTCAGGATTACGAACAGGACTAAATCTTGTTGGAGCATTGACTAATCCGATAAGCACCGCTGCTTGTTCGAGTTTAATAGAATCGGGTGATGTATTAAAAAATGTTTTTGCGGCTGATTTAATACCATATGAATTTCCTCCAAACTCAACTATATTGAGGTACATTGCCAAAATTTCGTTCTTGGTATAGTTCTTCTCAAGCTTTACAGAGGTTATCCATTCTTTCAGCTTTGAAATTCCAAGATGTACAAATTTTGAAACAAAGAAGCCATGGTAAATGGTATCGCGAGGAAATAAATTCTTAGCCAGCTGCTGAGTTATTGTACTTCCTCCTCCGGCTTCGCGATTACCCATAAGTAATGTTTTAAAGAAAACTCGACCCAACCCACGAGCATCTATTCCGCTATGGCTGTTAAACCTTATATCCTCTGTTGCAATTAATGCTTTTATAACATTAGGAGAAATCTTATCAAAGCTAACGAATGTTCTATTCTGAATAAAGAACGTACCTAATACTTTATGATCTTCGGAGATTACTTCGGATGCTAAATTACTCTTGGGGTTTTCAAGCTCCTCAAATGTAGGCATTGGACCAAATACCTCTGACGAGATAAGTACAAATAGCATAATTAAAACAAAAAACGCTGATGCAATAGGTACCCATAACCACAATCTGAACTTTATCTTAGGATCAAGTTTTTTTCGAGCCATAATCTGTTTATTTAAAAATTCGAGGCAAAGTTAACAATTATTTAAAAGGTATTCTTAATGCATTTGAATGAACTCAATTTCCTTTGTTAATTAGTGTTTACAAGAATTTTTCGTATTAATAAAGTATATCCCAATTTGAAAAGAAAAATGTATTTTAATATAATTTTTTGCTGATACTTCGTTTATTGTTTTACTTTGTGCCAAATTTTATATCAAATTTAATTGAGATATGATTAAAAATCTTGTTATCGTTGAGTCACCCGCCAAAGCAAAAACTATTGAAAAGTTTTTAGGGAAAGATTTTGTTGTGAAGTCGAGTTTTGGCCATATCCGAGACCTATCCAAAAAAAATCTTGGAATCGATATCGAGAAGGGATTTAAGCCTGAGTATATCGTCAACGACGAAAAGAAAAAGGTGGTTGATGATCTCCGTAAAAGTTCAGCCGAGGCTCAAACTGTTTGGCTAGCATCCGATGAGGACCGTGAGGGAGAAGCTATAGCATGGCATCTTAGCGAGGTTCTTAAACTCGACCCGAAAAAGACCAGGCGGATTGTCTTTCATGAGATTACTAACGACGCTATCCAAAATGCCATAAAAACCCCAAGAGGAATTGATTATAACCTAGTTAACGCACAACAAGCACGCAGAATTCTTGATAGACTAGTAGGTTTTGAACTTTCACCAATTCTCTGGAAAAAGGTTAAGCCTGCTCTTTCAGCAGGAAGGGTTCAGTCGGTTGCTGTTCGATTGCTCGTTGAGCGTGAACGTGAAGTTTTTAGCTTTAAATCATCATCATTCTTTAAGGTAAATGCCTTTTTCAAGGGTGATGTAGATATTAAAGCGGAGCTTTCAGAAAAGCTAAGTACATTAAAGGAAACACTTGATTTAATCGAGAATTGTAAAGCTGCCATTTTTACAATCTCCGATATCAGTAAGAAACCATCAAAAAAAACGCCTGCTCCTCCATTTACAACTTCAACATTACAACAGGAGGCAAGTCGTAAATTGAATTTCTCGGTTTCTCAAACCATGACCATTGCCCAAAAACTTTACGAAGCAGGTCATATTTCCTACATGAGAACCGATTCCGTTAATCTATCCGAAACGGCCATCGACGCAGCAAAGAAAACTATTTGCGAAGAATTTGGAGAAAAATATCACTTCCCAAGAAGATTTAAAACCAAATCGAAAGGAGCTCAAGAGGCTCACGAAGCCATACGTCCATCGTACATGGATAAACAAAAAATAGTTGGAAGTGCAGCAGAACAACGCCTTTATGAGCTAATTTGGAAAAGAACAATCGCATCGCAGATGAGCGATGCTCAGATCGAGAAAACGGTTGTTACCATAAATATATCAACATCTACCTATAAGTTCATCGCTTCGGGCGAAGTAATTCTATTTGACGGTTTCCTGAGGGTTTACTTCGAATCATCCGATGACGATTCTGAGGAATCAGGTAAAGACCTTCTCCCTCCAATGAAAGCAGGTCAATTACTTACTGCCAAGGAAATTGCTGCAAACGAACGGTTTACTCAACGCCCTCCACGATACACTGAGGCTAGTTTAGTGAAAAAACTTGAGGAACTTGGTATTGGTCGACCATCAACCTATGCACCAACAATCTCGACGATAGTTGCTCGTGGATACGCCCTAAAGGAGGATAGAGAAGGTGTTGAACGCAAGTATATCTCCATTTTACTCAAGAACGGAAAAATAACAAAAGAGGAAAAAACTGAAAATACTGGCAGCGAAAAAGCAAAATTATTTCCTAGCGATATCGGTATTGTCGTTAACGATTTTTTGGTAGAATATTTTAAAGATATCCTTAGCTACAATTTTACAGCAACCGTTGAAAAAGAGTTTGATGATATTGCTGAGGGAAAGATAGAGTGGACTAAAATGATTGACCAATTTTACCGTCCATTCCACAAGGAGGTTGAAAAAACTCTTATTGAATCTGATTATAGCAAGGGAGAGCGAGTTCTTGGAAACGATCCAAAAACAGGAAAGCCTGTTTCTGTTAGAATCGGACGATTTGGACCAATTGCTCAGATTGGCGAAAATAATACCGAAGCCAATGAAAAGCCACAATATGCAAGTCTTTTAAAAGGGCAGTTAATCGAAACAATTACCCTCGATGAAGCGCTTAAACTATTTAATCTTCCCCGAAACTTAGGGCTTTACGAAGAAAAGGATGTTGTAATTGGAATTGGTCGATTTGGACCCTATGTTCGCCATAACTCTAAATTCGTATCGTTAAAAAAAGAGGATAATCCAATCACCATAAACATTGAACGCGCTATTGAAATCATTGAAGAGGGGCGTAAGAAAGATCGTGAAAAACTAATCAAATCCTTTGATGAAGATCCTACCCTTCAGCTTTTGAATGGTCGTTGGGGTCCATACATTAATTATAAGGGCGATAACTATAAGCTTCCTAAAGGAGCAGATGCTCAAAAATTAGCTTATTCCGATTGTATTAAAATAGTGGGAGAACAAAAGCCAACCAATAAAAAGATAGTTAAAAAAGGCAAAGCCAAGAAATGAACCCTGCTGATTATCTCGACCCTACGGACGCCATACCCAAAAGAGGTGGTGTAAGCAAAGGCTCTTCATCGCTTTTGAATATCACTCCTTTTAAACACGGTAAAGCATTCCCCGAAATAAATAAAGGAGATATCATTATTATAGGTTTTTCTGAAAGCAGAAATTCATCAAACCTTAGTGCATCAAAATCGCCCGATTTAATTCGTGAGTACTTTTATAGTCTTTCGTGTTTTCCTGCAAAGGTTAAAATAATTGATGCAGGAAATCTTAAGGTAACCAAATCACCAAAAGATTCCTATTCTGCAATAAAAGATTTAACCGATTACTTTTTAGCTAAAGAATCTACTTTAATTGTACTTGGGGGCACTCAGGAGATATCATTGCCGATTTACCAAGCAATTAAAAATCATCGAAAAAATATCAACCTCTCATTCATCGATTCACGAATTGATATGGATGAAAATAATGGCGAATTCAACTCGAATAGCTACTTGCAGTATTTTCTCGATGAGCCAAATGAAAGTTTATTCAATATCAGTTTAATTGGTTATCAGGGTTATTTATGTGACTCCAATAAACTTGACAAGCTTGTAAAATTAAACCACGAAACCCTCCGCTTAGGGTATGTTCGGGGCAACTTCAAAGATGTTGAACCAACATTTAGAGATTCTGACTTTGTTAGCTTCGATCTTGGTGCCATAAGAAATTCCGATTGTCAAGGAAATATTTATCCTTCGCCCAATGGTTTATATGCTGAAGAAGCTTGTCAACTTTCACGATTCTCAGGATTAAGCGACAAAACCTGCTGTTTTGGGATCTTTGAACTAAATGCCGATGCCGATATTTCATCTCAAAGCGCTCACCTATCTGCCCAGTTAATATGGCATTTTATTGAGGCTTACATTCAAAGAAAAGGTGAAAATCCTTTATCGAATAATGAGTTTAAAAAGTTTATCGTTGATAGTAGCACTCCAGGAATTGAAATGGTTTTTTTCAAAAGTTTGCTTTCAGATAATTGGTGGATGGAGGTTCCTACAAATAATATCCAATTATATCCAAGCAGAAAAGTTATCGTTGCATGTTCATATAATGATTATGTGGCTGCAAGCAAACAAGAAATACCTGAAAAGTGGATAAGAACCTATAATAAAGTGGTATAACCCTATATCAATCTACACTGATTTCATTTTTTTTTCACCCCAAGTAGATATTTCCACTTTAATTCCTAACTTTATTTCTGGAATAAAAGTATAAGCTATTACTTTTTCATTCTTTTATCAACACATTATTGTTAATAAAATTTGTAGGGAATCAATATTTTTATTTACTTTACCTATTGGTTGAACCATTTTTAGTGAGGTATAATAGCATGCGATTAAAAAAACCTATTTTAATGCTTGTTTCATTGTTGTTTTTATCTTCTGCTTATGCGCAGCAAGATCCTCAATTCTCGCAGGTTATGCTCAACCAAAACACTATAAATCCAGGATCCGCTGGGAGTAGTGATATGATAACTTCAAGTCTAATTAACCGAATTAACTGGGTTGGATTTACTGGGGCTCCAAAAACAACAGCGTTTAATGTAAATGCTGCAATTTCACCTTTTGGGTTCAAAAGCGGTGCGGGTTTGAATATCATAACAGATAATCTTGCATTCAATAAAGATCTTGCCCTTAATTTATCCTATGCCGCTCGCCTTAAGGCAGGCAAAGGAATGCTTGGTGTTGGAGTTAGCGGTGGTTTCATTAGTAAGAATTTAGATCCTACTTGGATTTCAGGTGCAGCTTTAGACCTTGCTGTACCAAAAGGGAAAGAGAGTAGTTTAAATCTTGATTTAGGTCTAGGCCTTTTTTATAATACTGAAAACATGTATTTTGGTTTGTCGGCAGCACATATTAACGGAACAAAAATGAATAGTGCGACAAACCCAGCACGTTATAAACCTCAATTCTATTTAACAGGAGGATATTTTCTTAATATGCCCAATCCTTCTTGGCAGTTTAATCCCTCTGTTTATGCTGTTTCTGATTTATTTCTGTCACAAATTTCATTATCAGCTAACATCAAGTACAATAAAAAATTCTGGGGCGGCGTTTCATATCGTATGGGTCGATTAGGTGACGCATTAACTGGTATGCTAGGAATTGAATTATTTAATGGCTTAAAAATTGGTTACGCATATGAGTTTTCGTTGCGTGAAATTAGTAACTATAACGATGGTTCTCATGAGTTTATGCTCGGTTATTCCTTTACATTAAAAAAAGAACGACCACCTCAACAATATAAAAGCATAAGATTTTTGTAGACCATTAAAACCGAATTCAAAAAAAATTACGTTATTTGCTAAATAAATGGAGTGTTATGAAAAAGCTTCTTATTTTTAGTTTTCTTATTGCCCTGCTGAATAGTTGTGGTTCAGGGACGCAAGGCGACCTTGTAGGTGTTGAAGGAAGAAAAGGTTTTGCCGAGCCAAATCCATACAATATGGTGTTTGTCCCTATGGGTTCATTCAATATGGGTGGAAATGATCAAGATGTTTCTTGGGCTATAAACTCTCCTACGAAAACTATTTCCGTGGATGCCTTCTGGATTGATCAAACTGAAATTACTAATAATCAATATCGCCAGTTTGTTTACTATGTCCGCGATTCAATTGCAAGAAGAAAACTTGCTGAACAAAACGATGAATTTGCAATCTCCGAAGATCAGTTTGGAAACCCTATCGATCCACCAACTTTAAACTGGGATATTCCAATTGATCCAACCGATGAAGGGCAAGCAGAAATCCTTAAGGAAATGTACTATTCTAAAGAGGAGAGTTTCTACAACCGAAAAGAAGTTGATACCCGTAAACTCGACTATGAATTTTTCTGGATTGATTTAAAACAAGCTGCAGCAAAGCGTAATCGTTATAATTTTGAAACTCAAAGTTACGATCAAGGTGAGATCATTAATAATATGGGGGTGCCCGTAAAAGTAACTGATCGTTCCTCTTTTATCATCCGTGATAAAGTAAATGTATACCCTGATACTCTTTGCTGGATTAGTGATTTTTCATACTCGTACAACGAACCTTATGCTACAACATATTTTTGGCATCCTTCCTATGATAGTTATCCTGTAGTTGGTGTTACATGGAGACAAGCATCTGCCTTTTGTATTTGGAGAACTCAGGCATTTAATAAGTATTTGAATTCTCAAGGTATTCCAGGATCTAATGATTACCGATTACCAACTGAGTCGGAATGGGAGTATGCAGCAAGAGGAGGCCTCGATCACAGTATGTATCCATGGGGAGGTCCTTATACTCGTAATGCTGAAGGCTGTTTCCTTGCTAACTTTAAACCTCTTCGGGGCAATTTAGTTGATGATGGTGGGTTTATCACTCTTGCTGTTGGAACTTATGAACCTAACGATTATGGTATTTATGACATGGCCGGAAATGTTGCAGAATGGACAGCAAATGCATATGATGAAAGCGCATATTCATTTACACATGATATGAATCCTGATTATAAATATAATGCAAAACCAAATGATCCTCCTGCATTAAAACGTAAAGTTGTTCGTGGTGGATCATGGAAGGATATAGGATATTTCTTACAGGTAGGAACTCGTTCCTACGAATATCAAGATACAGCTAAATCGTATGTTGGATTTAGATGTGTAAAATCATTATTAGGAGGTAAATAAGCAATGTGCACAATAGTGCATTAATAACTTAATAACTAAACACCATGGGATTTAATATTTCTGAAATAGTCCAAGGATCGGGTTGGAAAAACTTTATGAAGTATCTCTATGGATGGGGTGCTTCTATAGTAATTCTTGGAGCCATGTTTAAAATTCTCCACTTGAAAGGTGCAGCCCAAATGCTTATGGTAGGGATGACCATTGAGGCCATCATCTTCTTTTTCTCAGCATTTGAACCCATTCATGAAGAGGTTGATTGGACTCTTGTGTACCCTGAACTTGCAGGAATGTCGGATGAAGAAGAACTTCGTAAATACAGAAGCGACAGTAAACATGGTGGACCACTTGATGCTGATGCTATTAAAGATATTATATCAAGCGTAGTTGCCACAAGCGGTGGTGGACAAACTTCATCTGGCTCGGGTCAAGTTCAGCAGGTATCTGCGGGTATTGGTGGAGCACTTGTTTTTACTGAGAAGTTTAATAAAATGCTCGAAAATGCGGAGATAGGTCCCGAACTATTCGATAAAGTAGGACGCGGATTAAATAAACTTGGTGAAACTTCGAACAAACTTGCTGATATCTCAAATGCAGCTGTTGCTACAAATGAGTATACTGAAAAGATGAAAAAAGCATCTGAGTCTATTGGCTCTTTCACTGATAATTATTCTAAATCAGGACAGGTTCTAAACGAATCTATTAATATTCTTTCTGAAAATTATCAAAAAACTGCAGGTTTAGTTGCTGAGAGTGGTCAAGACTTTATGAGCGGTGTTAGTAAATCTGTTACCAACCTACAAGATCAACTTTCAAAAGCAGGAGAAAATGTAAGCGGAAGAATTACCGAATCAGGTAACAAAGTTGCCTCAGAACTTGGTAATGCTGCCAATGGCTTAACATCTACCTATAAACAAGCCACTGACTCATTAAATTTAACTTACCAACAACTTTCTGATACCATGAAAGCAAATGGTAGCCTTATCAGCGAAGGCAGCAGTGGTTATAAAGAACAACTCGAACGACTTAATAAAAATATGTCGGCGCTTAATGCTGCTCATGAATTGCATTTGCAAGAAACAAGTCAGCGTTTAAAAGAAGCTGAAAAAGTTTATTCCGGGGTTGATGGCATGATGAAAAAAATTAACACCTCAGTTTCGGAGACAGAAAAGTTTGCCCAATCTCTTGAATTACTCAACAAGAATATTTCAGCATTGAATTCTGTTTATGGTAATATGCTTTCGGCAATGAATGTTATGTCGAATGGCAAATAATTTATTAGCTCTCTAGGACTATGGGACACGGAAAAGAAACACCCAGGCAGAAGATGATCGGCATGATGTACCTCGTGCTGACAGCTATGCTTGCATTGAATGTGACAACAAGTGTTCTTGATGCGTTTGCTCTTATTGATAACGGATTAACCCGAACAACAAAAAACTACATAGTCAAGAATGAAAAACTATATACGCAATTTGAAAATGCCTATACATTAAACAAAGTTAAAGTAGGTCCATGGAAGATTCAGTCAGATGAAATAAGAAAAAAGGCACAAGACTTAATTACTTTTGTTCAACAAGTTAAGAAAGACATTGTAATAGCTGCAGAGGGAGGTTCTGAAGTTCCAGCTATCAGCGGGGATCAAATTTTGTGCGATTTAATGTTAAACAAAAGTGACCTTGATATTGGTGGCAGAATTATGGTTGGTATTGAAGGTAATAATGGCAAAGCATTTGAATTAAAGAAAAAATTAATTGACTTTCGTAAATACCTTGTTGGCCTAATTAATGAGAAAAAAGCACCCCAGCTAATTGAATCAATAAATGGTATTTTAAATACTGAAGATCCCCCTAAAAAAGAGGATGGAGAGGTTAATTCTTGGGAGAGTTTACGATTTGGACACATTCCTGTAATCGCCGTTATTCCTCAGTTAACAAAAGTTCAGGTTGATGTACTCAATTGCGAAGCTGAAGTTGTAAACTACTTATTACAACAGGTAGGTGCAAACGATTTTAAATTTAATGTTCTAAAAGCTACCGTTATCCCATCTTCAACCTATGTAATACAAGGGAATGATTTTAAAGCTCAAGTTTTCCTTGCTGCTTCTGATACAACTCAGCAACCAGAGATACTTATTTGTAGTTACGACTCAACCTTTAATAAGGAAACCGGTGAATACGACTATAATGTTGCAAAAGGTAGCGGATCTAACTCAATTCCTATTTCAAAATCGGGAAAAGGCATTTATACTGCAAAAGGTACTCGATTAGGTAAAAACTTCTGGTCTGGACTCATTCAAATGACAGCTCCTGATGGTTCAATTACCCGTAAACCTTTTAAACACACATATGAAGTAGCAGCTCCAAGTGTAGTTATCTCACCATCAAAAATGAATGTGTTATATTACGGAGTTGATAACCCCGTTGAGATTTCTATTCCAGGTATATCAAATATCTTTCCAACAATTAATAAGGGAGTTATTAAACCTGCGGCCACTGGTTTTATTGTTCAACCTGAGGCAGGAACTAATAGCTGTGACATTACTGTTTTTGCCACTGTAGATGGGGTAAAACGAAATATGGGAACTAAAAATTTCCGCATTAAGCAAGTCCCAGCTCCTCTTCCAAGGGTTGGCGGCATAACAGGAAGAACAGTTGCTAAAAACGAACTTGCAGCAGCCTTAGGAGTTGTCGCTGAAATGCCAAAGGATTTTGACTTTGATATGAAATTTACAGTAACTAATTTCACTCTTGCTGCTACTATTCGAGGATTTAACCAAGAGGAGTCATCTAAAAATCAAATGTTCACTGATGGTCAAAAAAGAATTTTAAGTAACCTTACATCAGGTAGTGTTGTAAGTATAATCAACATAAAAGCAGTTGGTCCAAAAGGAGATTCAAGAGAGCTTAACGATTTAGTAATAAAGATTAAATAATTGATACAACATATGAGAAGAGTATTGATTTTACTAACCGGTGCAGTTTTATTATTTCAATCCATTCGTATTTCTGCACAAGACCAAAAGAAAGAATCTTTGGTTCTAGATGGCATCTATGTTCGCGAAGCCGTTCCTCAACGCCTTCCGGTTCCATATCCTCATCTCAGAGAGGCAGATATGATGTATACGAAAAGAGTTTGGCGTATCATTGATTTAAGGGAAAAGGTTAATCACCCTTTATACTATCCAACAATAAGAATGCAGGATAGAATTAGTTTTGTTCAAAGACTTGTTGATGCTATTAAGTATAACGAGATAAGCGCTTACGACCCAACCCCTGATGATGAATTTACAACCCTCCTCTCCTACAATCAGGTTTTACTAAACATGGATGCGCTTGATAAAACAAAAACCCAGCAAAGTCTTACCACCGGGCTAGATACTACCGTTACTGTAAAAGGAGATATTCGTTGGAGTGAAATAAAAGAATTACTTGTAAAAGAGGAATGGTTTTTTGATAGACAATATTCAACCATGCAGGTACGTATAATTGGTATTTGTCCAATTCGTCACTTTTACCGTGAAGTTAAAACAGGTGGTGATGAAGAGGTTGCTGGAGAGCTTCAGCGCCAACCATTATTCTGGATTGATTTTAGAGAAGCTCGTAAGGTTTTAGCAAACACTGCAATTTTCAACGATTTTAATGATGCTCAAAGAATAACTTTTGACGACCTGTTTTTTAAACGTAGGTTTAACTCCTATATCACTCAAGAATCAAACGTTTACAATAATCGTCGTATTCAAGAGTATACCTATGGCGGAATTCCTAACATGCAAGAATCCGATAGAATTAAGAATGATTTATTTACATTAGAACATGACCTTTGGGAGTACTAAACGACTACTATTATAAAACAAAAAAGGCTGCTTTGCAGCCTTTTTTTATTCTTAAAGTTCTGACTATCCTTATTATATAAATCAATAGTTATCTTTTAGTTTCCTTTCTTAGGAGACGGCTTAACTTGATACTCTCAAAATAATCGATTAGTCTTCTGAGAACATCGGCCTGAAGGGTTATGAATAGCATTAACGAAAAGAGCCAAATTACTGCAAGGTTAAACCAAAGGGTTTTAACGTATTGACCATTGAAAAGCTTCATTGGGGCATAGAACTGAGCTCTGCCCCAAGGGTGATCAGGTAACATAAATATCGGTTCATGCTTTTGAATAATGCGGCTTTCCGTTTCGAGATACTTTGTAACTTCGTTGGTGCTAAGCACCCAATCAGCTAATGCCTTATTGTAATTCCGCTTTTTCAGATTAAATACACCCTCGGTTTTTAGGCTATCCACCAACTTAGTATAAATACTATCCTTCTTCTGCCCTGAAATATTGCTTATCTCTAAAAACTGTCCCTTTATATATCTTAAGTAACCATTTGTTTCTTCTGAAACTTGATCATTAAAATCAGTGGCATTTAACATTTGAATATTATCAAATGGAGGCAGTTGTGTAGATTTCTGCAATATCTTTAGTTCATTTGAGATGATTTTCAAATTGCTAATAAACTTAGGATCGTTCCTTTTCTCTTCATCAACCCAACGATTACATTCTTCAAGTTTATATTGCAACCGTGGGATTAGAAATGCCGTACGAAAATACGATTCACTCATGATCATCTCCTGCTCAAAGAAAAACTTTTCAAACCTATTATCTTGAAACTGTTCAACTGCTAAGGCTTCAAAAGCCCAACGTGAGGCCATGATATCGCCAACAAGAGGTACGTAAACTTTTTTGGTGATTGACGGATGAAGATTATCAAACTGAACAATTGTACCGCTTAACAAAAGCTGCGGCACTAAAATAAATGGAATGCTGATATAAATAGATACGATTGAATTTAATCCTGAACTTATGTTTAAACCCATCATATTAGCCAAGCATGATGTAGAGAAAAGGATTAGCCAAAAGACTAAAGTCAATCCATGTATTTCAAGAATGTAATTACCAATTATAACAAACATTAGCATTTGAATTGCTGAAAGAGCAAAGAGGTAAAATACTTTTGCATTTAGGTAGCTGAATCGACTTAGGTTAAGGAAAGACTCCCTTTCTAAAATCTTTTTGTCACTTATAATCTCTTCGGCACTTACGGTAAGCCCGATAAATAAAGAAACCACCACGCTCATGAATAGATAAGCAGGAAGATTTTTATTATCAGCTAAAATATATTCACTGCTGGGGATATACTTAGTAAAGTATGCAAGTATAAAAGCTAGAAGTGGTGCTTCGATCAAGTTGATTAACACATACTGCTTATTGCTAATCTTTGATAACAGGTTTCGAATGGTAAATATCTTGAACTGAACTTCGATATTCGGAATATTAAAGAAGTTTTTTGGTAAAATATCTTTATGAACCTTTGTTTTTAATTTGTCTTGTACATTTCGGTTATATAGGCTATTCCATTCATCCGGACTTTTTTGTCTGATGTTTGTGTACCTACCACACTCATTAACTACTTTGGCTTCAACAATTTCAAGAATCTGATCGGGGTTGATGCTTCCGCACTGAAAGCAGCTGCTTTCGGAGGCATTAACCTGAGTGCTCATTGTTTTGAAGTAAACTATTGCATCAACGGGGTTACCTTGGTATATAGGGTAACCACCTTTATCGAGAACCCAAAGCTTATCGAAAAGCTTAAATACCTTTGATGAGGGTTGATGTATGTTAACAATTACCAATCGACCGTTGCTCGCCTGCTGCTTTAAAAGTTTCATTACCATTAAAGAATCGCTAGACGAAAGTCCGCTGGTAGGCTCATCAACAAAAAGGATTGATGGTTCACGCATCAACTCCAATCCAAAATTTAGCCGTTTGCGTTGCCCTCCGCTAATCATTTTATTAAGAGGCGACCCAACTCTTAAGTCTCTAATCTCCCATAAATCGAGATCATCTAAAACTCGTTTTACAGTTTGACGAACCTTAAACTCAGTGAAGTTGCTAAAACAAAGTTTGGCGTTGTAATAAAGGTTTTGATACACCGTTAAATCTTCAAACAGCAAGTCGTCCTGAGGAACATAGCCGATAATACCCTCTACCGTCCGTTTGTCGATATGAATATCGTGCCCGTTGATTAATACCCTTCCTGATTTTGGCTTTAGCTTCCCGGTTAAGAGGTTAAGCAAGGTTGATTTACCAACTCCGCTACCACCCATTATTCCGATAAGCTGTCCGGATTCTTCAGAAAAACTGAAATTTTTTATTCCATTTACGCTATTCCTAAAGGTATACTCAAGATTATCGGCAGCAAAAACAATCTTTTGTCTATTCTTTGTTTTGGAAAGCCATCCCATAAGATCGCTGAAGTAGATTGAACTAACCGAAGGCCCTTTTACGATAGATCCAACTTCAACGATATAGGCTTTGCCTGGAGTTATCGATTTCCTATCAAGATATAATTCTGCTTTGCCATAATAGCGCAAAACTAAGTTGCCAGTAGATGATATATGCAGAAATGTTAATCGACCATCAATACTTTCGTTATAAAGTTTATGGGAATCTTCGAGCCATTCGGGCATATTCTCTTCCACCCAAAAACCTTCTAGTACATCCTCTCGAATTTTAGGATGACTTTCAATAATTAGTAAGGATGCAGGATCGATTTCTTCACAATCGTTATGGAAAATAAAATACTCAATATTTCTCGACTCGGTCTCGTCGATGTTAAAGCATTTGGAAACACAATCAACAACATCCTTTTCAAGGGAAGTAATCTTGTTATCCTCAATTACATACTCAAGTAATTTAATAAAAACAACGATTCGATCTGTCTGGGGTAAGCCTATTCTTATTTGAAAGCATGTCTTTTGAACATATTCTATCAAGGCTTCACGCCCAGTTTCATCTTGATTGGAATACGAAGATATGTCTCGATTAAAAAAGTCGGCATAATTTTCAAAGAGATCAAGATATTCATTAGCCAAACGGCGCGTAAGGTGCTGCCGGAGGAATGCATCAACAATTTTTTTTCCCTTGGCTGATACCTGTGAGGTGTTCGCGATTAGGGCAAAAAGTTGCATTAGCGCATTTAGGATCGATTCGCTCATATTTAAAAATACAATGTACTAAGATATAAAAAGATGAAAGAGGATCACCTAATGGATAGAATGAAATTACCTTAACGTTTTTTATCACCGTTTCGAAAAACAAAAGACCCACTTGAAGTGGGTCTTTTAATGAATACATTGTATAAATATTACTGCACAATCGATACGCGAACTTTGTCAACGGCTTTATTAATCATATCAAATTGCTCCGAAGTAAGTTTGTCGGTACTGATATTTGCAAAAATTTCTGCTAAAGGTTTGAGGGTCTCAACCAGCTCGCTAACATCTTTGTCTGTTGAATAAGGCTTCATCAACTCAAGTAGTTTTAAAAGAGGTTCCTTTTGATTGGCAACAATTTTAAGAATATCTTCGCTGTTTTTACTAATCACAGCCATTTGAGTTGTTATGTATAAACCTTCAACCCAGCTACCAGTCATTACAAACAGAGATGTGTTATCTTTACCATTATTAACAAGAAATTCGTAGGTGTCATAAAATGAATCGGAGATAATCCGTATCAAAGAATCCTTATTATCTACATTTTTTTCAACGCGTTGTGCAAACTCAACGTTAAAAGCAGAAGTTATTTGCAACTCATCGATAAGTTTCTTAGAAACTTTTAAATAGTTCATTGTTTCCTGCTTCATCTGGTAGGTGCTAGCATAACTTAAATCCGCTCCATATATACCTAGATTTAATGCCTTGCTTTTTGTAGGAATGTATTTATCCACATTCTCAACAAGGTTACTTAAGCTAAGAATGTAAGTTGCCCCAGCGCTATTTAAAAGTTTAATTACTTCAAAAGAGGTAGGAATTGGATACTTAGTAACACTCTTAAACGCTTCTTCCTTTGGGGTTACTGAAGAATTTTCTGCTTCTTTTGCTTGTCTGCTGCCACAGCTAACAATAAACATTACTGCCAGCAGAAGTGTAGAGATTTTTACGATGTTGAACTTATTAGTTTTCATCTGTTTTATAGGTTTTGGGTTATTTGATTTCGAGAAATTTTAAGGTTTGAATATAGCATTTATGAATGGTAAATGTAATAATTCGCGTATAAATTAACAATTGAAACGAGTTGTTGTTTTGAATGATTTTTATGAAACATGAGGAACTATTACATTTTTAAAGTACAATCCGCTCCAATTCCTTTGATAGTGTGTTCTGCAAATCGTTTAACGTTGTAATTTTCTTAAGAATCTCATTTGTTTCATCGATTTGATTTTTTACATCGAGTTTAATAAGTTCGTCGTGATGTTTTTTAATAGCAAACTTCATTATTTTACTTTTATAAACAATAATTGCCTTTGGTACAACACGATGCAAGAAATCAATATCCTCTTCAGAAAAGGCTTGATGTTTATCCCATATTTTACTCAATTTATGAGGCGTTGAAAGGAAGTCAACAGCTATCTGGCTGATCTGGCTATCGGGATGATTTACAAAGTATCGGTTATCAACCATCGGGTTAATTTCAAGCTGCGTGCGATACTCGTTGAATATTTTTTGATAAACAAGGTTTTTGAACTCCAAATCATCATTTAAAATCTCATTGATAATATACTGACCAATGGATACCGAAGGAATCTCTTTATTCTCTACATCTGGCTCAGGTTTCCAAAATTCTACGTTTCCGTATCGGAGCATGAAGTAAACAATCTCCTTCTCCTGCTCCTCGCAGTAGATATTAGAAACGAAACCGGGTAGCGGCGGTGTGGTTTTTATCTCCGATTCGGCAAGCACTTTTCCGATAACCTGCTCCATTTTCTTCCTACGATTCGAAGCCACCTCGGTGTAGAGAACGTTCTCCTGAATATCGAGAATCCGGCTGCAATCCTTAATGTAAACCGATCGGATAATGCTATCGGGTATAACTGCGATTGACCTAACAATATCCGAGATTAACCCTGCACGTTTAATGGGATCAACTTTTGCCTCGTCGAGGAGTAAACGGGTTTTGAAGGTGATGAAATCGGTTTCGTTCTTGGCTATAAAGTCTAATACTTCTGATGCGCTGTGCGAACGGGCATAACTATCGGGATCTTCTCCATCGGGCAATAAAGCAACCTTAACGTTTAGCCCCTCTTCGAGCACTAAGTCGATTCCTCGTATTGATGCTTTAATTCCGGCAGCATCGCCATCATATAAAATTGTTACGTTGGGTGTAAAACGCTTAATCAGCCTTATCTGATCAACCGTTAGTGATGTCCCTGAGCTGGCTACAACGTTTTCGATTCCTGCCTGATGAAGCGAGATGACATCGGTGTACCCCTCAACTAAAAAGCATTTATTCTCCTGCGTGATGGATTTTTTTGCATGAAAAATTCCATATAGAATACCGCTTTTGTGATAGATTTCACTCTCGGGGCTATTAAGGTATTTAGCAAACTTCTTATCTGTTTTAAGTATTCTGCCTCCAAAGGCAGTGGCTCTGCCGCTAATGCTGTGAATTGGAAACATCACCCGACCCTGAAACCTATCGAAACTATCCTCGTTATGCTGTATTGTAAGTCCCGTTTTAACTAAAAAATCGAGCTTATATCCTTCGCGGATAGCCGTTTTGGTAAAGGCATCGCGCTGATCGAGGCAGTAACCTAACTGAAACTTCTCAATGATATCATCGCGGAAACCACGCTCGCGGAAATAGGCCATCCCGATGGTTTTTCCATCGGAGTGCTTATGGAGATTATCGCTGAAATATCGCTGAGCGAAAGCTGTAACCACCATTAAACTTTCGCGTTCATTTTTCTGTAAAAGCTCTTCGGGGGTAACCTCCTTTTCAACCACCTCGATATGATACTTGCGAGCAAGAAACTTGAGCGCCTCAACGTAGCTCATGTGCTCATGCTCCATGATGAAGTTGACCGAATTGCCACCTTTACCACATCCAAAGCATTTGAAAATTCCTTTTGCAGGACTAACCGTAAATGATGGCGTTTTTTCGTTATGGAATGGACAAAGACCAAGGGAGTTTACCCCCCTTTTTCTTAGAGTGACAAAATCCCCAACTACCTCCATAATATCGGCAGCAGCAATTATCCTATCTACGGTATGTTGGTCTATCATAGTAAGTTGAAACAACCTTCGGTTTAAACAGAAGGATTGTAAAGATAGCTAAAGGAATTCGAGAATAAAGAATGAATATTTAATAAAGAAAGCATCAAATATTATATGATAAGCTTACAAATTAAAAACTATTGCTAAAGGAAGAAGTCCTAATTTCCTATATTTACCTTTATTATCTAAATCCCTCGGCTATGCAAAAAATTCTTCTGATTGCATTTTTTTCAGCACTGATTTCGATAGAATCTTATGGCTGCACAACTGCCATAATTAGCGGAAAAGCCACCCCGGATGGTCGTCCAATTCTATGGAAACATCGCGACTCCGATATTTTTAACAATAAGATGATGTTCATTAAGGGGAGTAAATACGATTATATTGGCCTTGTAAACTCAAACGATCCTAGCTATCAGGTTTGGGGAGGTACAAATAGCGCAGGGTTTTCAATCATGAATTCGGCCTCGTATAATTTAAAACCAAAGGATGATCATACTGAAATACAAGATCTGGAAGGAGAGTTAATGAAGTTGGCTTTAGCAACCTGTGCAACCCTCGATGATTATAGAAAACTGCTCGATTCGCTACCAAAACCCCTTGGGGTTGAAGCTAACTTCGGGGTAATCGATGCCAAGGGTGGTGCTGGTTACTTTGAAGCCAATAACTTTAACTATAAATTCTTTGATGCAAACGATCCTCAAATAGCACCCAATGGATATTTAATTAGAACTAACTACTCTTTTTCGGGTAGAGAAAATGAAGGGTCAGGTTATAATCGTTACAATACCGCTTGCGCACTTATTGATGAAGCGTATAAAGCTAAAATGATAACCCCTGAGTTTTTTCTTACAAAGGCAACAATATCTCTTCGCCATGAGCTGACCAATACAGATCTTGCTCAGGTGTTTAATAAGAAGGAGGAGTTTCAAAATAGAATATATCCTTTTAGAGATTATATCGTTCGATATGCCTCATCGTCAACCATTGTGGTTCATGGAGTAAAGCCTGATGAATCACCGTCGTTAGTAACTACTTGGATTAAAATAGGATTTCAGCCAGCGTCAGTATCAGTTCCTTTATGGGTTAGTGCTGGCGATAATATTCCATCGTTATTAACCGCACCAGGCACAAAAAATTCATTGCTTTGTACTTTTACCCTCCTACTAAAGAAGGGATGCTTTCCATATAAGAATGGAAGTGAGGGAGAAAATTATATCTATCTCGAAAAGTTAGGCAATAATACGAATACAGGTATAATGCAACAAAACGTTGATTTTGAAAAGGAAATAATGGCAAAAGGCGAAAAACTCATCATGAAATGGCGTAGATTAGGATTTGATGAAGATGAGGCAACGGAATATTATAAAGAAGTTGATAAGTCGATTGAGTATTTCTATGATTTGTTATGTGCTAGAAAATAACATAATGATAAGGAGAAAATTAGTTGTACTAACAGGTGCCGGAATTAGCGCAGAAAGCGGTCTTAGAACTTTTCGTGATATGGGCGGCTTGTGGGAGGAATACGATATCATGCAAGTGGCTAGCTACGAAGGATGGGAGCAGAATCCTGAACTAGTTCTAAAATTTTATAACGATAGGCGCAAACAGCTTAAGGGTGTTGAACCCAATCAGGGTCATTTCGCCTTAGCTGAGGCCGAGAAATATTTTGATGTTCATATCATTACCCAAAATGTCGATAATCTGCACGAGCGTGCAGGAAGCAATAAAATACTCCATCTGCACGGAGAGCTCACCAAGGTTGAATCAACAAAAGACTCTTCGCTTATCCACGATATAGGCTATACCGATTTGAGCTTAGGCGATAAATGTACTAAGGGTTCACAGCTTCGTCCTCACATAGTTTGGTTTGGCGAGGCAGTTCCCGCAATGGAGAAAGCGATTCAAATTACTCGACAAGCAGAAATCTTTGCCGTTGTGGGAACATCGCTAAATGTTTACCCTGCAGCAGGTCTTTTGGGCTACGCCCCTTTGAGCGCACCAATTTACTTAATAGATCCGAATGAGGTTACGGTTCAATGTCGACATAAAGTCCATTATATCAAAGAGTATGCCTCGTTAGGCATTGGAAAGATGCTTGAAATACTATTGAGCAGTGATTCCAGCACCTAAATACTTAGGCATTACAAATTCTGTCTATGAAAAAAATTTTTCTGCTAATTCTATTTTTTGTTGGAATCTCATCCCTTTCTTTGGCGCAAAGGTATGATGCAGGGTTTGTGTTAGGAATTTCTGCTACGCAGGTCGATGGCGATAGCCATTCAGGGTACAATAAAATGGGATCTATAGCAGGTATTTGGGTAGGACATCGTTTAAATTCATTGCTTTACGCTAGAATGGAGCTGCGATATATTCAAAAGGGAAGCTATGCTAAAAATGCTCAGGAAAGTTCAAGTACCAGCTTCTACCGTATGCGGTTAAACTATTTTGAAATCCCCCTGATATTGGGTTATCGATTAAAAAATGGATTTAATCCTATAGCAGGCCTTTCGGGAGGATATCTAATAAGGGCAAAGGAGATGACCGAGTCTGGTTTGCTCCCTGCAGAAGATATTCAGCTGTTTAGAAAATTTGAATTTGCAGGTTTACTAGGGCTTGAGTACAACAGAAGCGAGCATTGGGCTTTTACTTTTATTTACACTTACTCGTTATTTCCTATCAGGCCTCATAAAAGTAGTATAACCTATCGTTGGAATCGCGGCCAATACAATAATGTACTAGAGCTGATGGCACGGTATAAATTATAGCAAGAGATTAAAAAATCAGTGTTGATTATGATATAAGTCCGAATTGAATTCTAAATATTTCTAAACTATTCTTTATTTTTGGGAGACTAAATTTATTCCTTATGAAAGAACTCGTTCGCTGTCGCCCTTGTGGATTCGTTATGGAAGCCGATAAACTAGGCGATGTATGTCCTGCTTGCGGGCTACCACGAAAGGTTTTTGAGCCATACAGAGAAAGAGTTTCGCTCAACAGATTATTCGTTCTAAATTTGGATTTACATCCAATTGTCATTCATCTGTCGCAGGCATTGGTCATTGCCATTCCCTTACTAGCTATTATTATCAAACTTTTTGGTAACTTTCAGCCAGAACTTTTGAAAAGCGTTTTAATATTCTCAGTATTTGTATTTCCCTTTACCCTTGTTTTTGCAATTATTACCGGTGTAATTGATGGCCTAACCCGATTCAAAATGCTTAAAACACCCCTGTTAAGAGTAAAAATAATTTTCAGTATAATTATTCTCCTTTTGTCCCTTGCTCTCTTTTTTGTTGCTCCCCATGAGAATTATGGTTTAATAACAATAATCCTAAGCATTCTTTGCCTTGCAGCAGGCGTACAGCTAGGTTTGTGGGGTAAAAAGTTGATTAACGTAATCTTACCAGGTTCATTTCCTCAAAAGAAGGGCAGCAAGGAAAGTCCAGCCAAAGAAGAAGCATCGTAGCAAAGCTAAAGCAATCCAATAGAACGGCAGCAATAGCTGCCGTTTCTTTTTAATACTACCAAAGACCCAAACACTATTGGGTAGAAGGCTTTATTTTTTATATCTTGGTCTCCTTTTTGTAAAAAACATTCAAAAAAATTATAAAATGATATCAAAAAAACTATTATTTCTTTTGCTCTTTGCTTCATTTGCTAAACTCTCAATAGCTCAAATCACTTTAAAAGGTACGATTTTTGATTCCGAAACGAAAGAACCACTTCCATTTGTTAACGTTGTTTTTAACGAGAAGGGGAATGGATTTACATCGGGTCTCGATGGTGATTTTAAAATTACCACCAACGATCCTGTCCTTTGGTTAAAGATATCCTACCTAGGATATTCACCGCAAACCATAACTATTAATACCAAAAATTACAATAAACCCTTTAATATAGGGTTAACCAAAACGAGCTATCAGATTAATGAGGTTGTTGTTAAGCCTGGGGTTAACCCTGCTCACCGTATAATCATTTCGGCATATAATAACCGGAATAAGAATAATCCCGAAAAATTAGCATCTTATCGCTATACCAGCTACAATAAGATGTACTACACCCTAGACAAGCTAATCGCAAAAAAAATTAAAGGATCAAACGTCGACTCCTTAAAGAAAATCGATTCTCTTTTTACAAAAATTGAAAAGTTTAAGAAGCAGCAGCATTTAATGATGATTGAAACGGTTACCCAAAAGGAATTTTTATCGCCAAATAATGTTTTCGAAAACATAGTAGCATCTAAAGTTTCTGGATTTAAAGATCCGTTTATGTCCTTTACTGCAACGCAGGTACAGTCGTTCTCGTTCTATAATGAGCAAATTGTACTACTCGATAAATCTTATCTTAACCCCATTAGCGCTGGGAGTACAAAAAAATATTTGTTTATCCTCGAGGATACACTCTTTACACCCGAGAACGATACCCTTTTTGTTATTTCGTACCGACCATACAAGAACAGAAATTTTGAGGGATTAATGGGTCAGTTGACCATTAACTCTCGGGGCTATGCCGTTCAGAGCGTAATCGCTGAACCATCGTTAGCAATTGGATTGATATCGATAAAAATTCAGCAGCGATACCAGCTGTTTAGCGATAGCACCTGGTTTCCGGTTGAGCTGAACAACGATATAATTATAACCATACCCGATCATGAGGATAAAAAAACGGGGAATCGATTTTCAATGCAGATGCTTGCAATAGGAAAATCGTACTTAAAGGATATTGAGATAAACCCAAGCCTTAGCCGTCACAACTTTAGCCATATTGATACAAAAATAGATCCGCAAGCAGGAGAGCATAACAATGCTTACTGGAACCTTTTCCGTAAGGATAGCTTAACGGCCCAAGAGCTTCGGACTTATCGCATTATCGATAGCATTGGACAAAAAATGAAGTTTGATAGATTCATGCGGATTACGGAATCTTTGATTTCTGCAAGATACCCCATCGGTTTATTAAACCTAAATCTAGGGCAGATTCTTAAATACAATCAATTTGAGGGAACTCGTTTAGGAATAGGGCTTGAAACCAATCGAAAAGTATCGGAATTCATAACAGTTGGTGGCTATGCCGCCTATGGATTCGAAGATAAAGCCTATAAATACGGTGGGTTTTCAGAGCTAACTTTTAGTAGAAAGAATGAGCTGAGCCTCAAATATTCCTATATGAGCGATGTTCAAGAATCGGGAACCTATTCATTCGTTAATGATAACTCCATGTTTTCAGGAGGTGATAATGCAAGGCAAATGGCTGTAAAAATAATGGATAGAATTGATGATTATCGGGTGGCGTTTTCGTCAAGGTTTTTACGATCATTTAAAATAAATCTATCGCTAGCCAATCAGAAGTACGATCTCCTTTCGGGTTTATACTATAAAAATCTTGCGAATAATGATACAACAAAAAGCTTTAACCAAGCATTATTTACCGCTGCGCTAAGGTTTGCCCCTGGCGAAAAATTTACTGAAACACCAAGGGTTATATTACCTTCTAATTTAGATTTTCCCGTTTTATGGGTGAAATACATCAAAGGATTAGATATAATGAATGGTGGTTATAAATTTGATAAGCTGGAGCTTAGGCTCGATAAAACATACCGATGGAAAATTCTCGGAAAATCAACGATAAGCATCGATGCCGGAAAAGTGTTTGGAAAAGTCCCTATGTCGCTGATGTACTTCGGTCGGGCAAACTATCTGGGCTCAATTACTCCAAATGCGGCTCACAGCTTTGCTGCAATGCGAATGAACGAGTTTATCACCGATCGGTTTGTAAATATTTTCTTTAAGCATGATTTTGGTAAACTACTATGGGTTACAGGTTCAAAGATTTTTCAACCCGAGTTTGCCATTGTTAATAACATCAGCTTTGGCGATATGTCTTCCAATTCACTCCTCGTAGTCCCTGCCTCGTTTAAAGTAAAGGTTCCCACCAAGGGGTATTTTGAAACAGGTATATATGTAAATAAACTAATATCCAATGGCTATTGGGCCTTCGGTTTTGGCGTATTTTACCGTTACGATAGCTATCGGTTTAACGATTTTCAGGATAACTTAGCCTTCAAATTTACAATTATGGTAGTAAACTAAATATAAGCAATCAAAACCGAATGAATAATTTCTTCCTTTTTATTAAAAACCCAATATGTCCTAATCGTTTTATTAAGATGAATTGGGTTGACTTTTTTCAAATGCTTTTCATTTTTTTGGCTTTTGCAATCTTCTTTGGTGTAATCGGTGCAATCACTTTAAAATTAACTGGGATATCTCGTATCCCATTAGACTTAAATCTATACAAGAAGATCTTATTTGGAATTATTCTGGCACCAATCTACGAAGAAGTTTTAATGCGATTACTTTTAGTTTTTAGCAAAAGGAATATTGCAATTTTTATCTCTTGTTGCACCCTGCTTCTCATTTACTTTTGTTTAAAGAGCAGTCCAAAATTTCTCGTTTTTAGCGTATTGATTATTGCCATATCGATTTTATATCTATATCACAATCAATGCTTTGCTTTTATTAACAATCACTATAAGCAAATCTTCTATTTGTCAGCCGTACTTTTTGGGTTGATTCATATTTTCAATTTTACAGGTATTACAGGTTATAATTTGATATTTACCCCATTGCTTGTTTTGCCTCAAATATTTATGGGATTTATACTTGCTTATATAAGAGTAAACTATGGCTTTAAATACGGAGTGCTTTTTCATGCCACTGTAAATATCTCAATATTATTAGCTTAATTACATTTTTTGAGTAGTTATTAAAAAATCAGCCTACCTTTAAAGTAATTTCAGTAGTTATTCGTCTTCCTCTATATATGGAGGATTTAATTGCATTGCCAATGGCTCAGCAAAGACAGCAGATGTTAAGTAATGCTGTACAGGATTACGGAAAAAAACTGTTCAAATTTATTCGTGGCCGTGTTAAAAACGATGCCGATGCCGAAGATATACTTCAAGATGTATGGTACCAACTCAGTAATATCATCGACATTGAGCCCATCGAGCAGCTAAGCGCATGGCTTTTCAGAGTGAGCCGTAATAGGATTTTGGATAAACAACGGAAGAAAAAACCACAATCGCTTGAGGATTTTGCATATCAAGATGAAGATGGGGAAATCTATCATCCCGAAGCTATCCTTGCAGATATTATTAATCCTGATAGCGAACTGGAGCAAAAAGCCATTATGGAAGTAGTTTTTTCTGCCCTCGATGAACTCCCTGAAGCACAACGATTAGTGTTTGTTTGGAATGAACTTGAAGATATGACCTTTCAGGAGATTGCTGATATCACTGGCGAAAATATTAAAACCCTCATATCGCGTAAACGCTATGCAGTTGCATTCCTGCGCGAAAGGCTTAAGAAATTATACAAAGAATATTAACTATTAAAACGTAAAATTATGATGTGTTGTGGAAAAGAAAGAGGTAAGGGATTTTGGATTGTAAGAGCCATTTTAATCCCTATTGGAATTGCTGCTTTGGTATTATTACTTGGGTTTGTAATTATGTCGTTGTGGAATGGTATTCTTCCCGATTTATTCGGATGGCATACAATCACTTTCTGGCAAGGAATTGGACTACTTATTTTATCTCGGATTCTATTTGGAGGCTTTAAATGTTGCAGTCATCATGGACACATGCATGACAAGATGCATCGCTGGCATATGAACCCTGAGGAGAGAGAAAAGATGAGAGCCGAATGGAAAAATAGGTGTTGCACTACTGATAAAAAGGAGTAATTTATTTAAATCGGTCAGGCTTCAAGAACCTGACCGGTTTTTTTTTAAATAGTTGTAATAGCCTTATTTATTCTTCTAATTGTTTCTTCCTTTCCAATCACCTCACAAATATCGGCAACTCCAGGTCCTTTAGATGCACCAACAAGGCTTAGCCTTAGGGCGTTCATAACCTTACCCATTCCTAGGTTGTTCGAATTGATATAATCCTTCAGCTGATGCTCAAAATCCTGAGCACTAGATATCTCTATCGTAGAAATAAAACCTAGAATTTGCTTCATCAAATCAGGGGTTTCGACGCTCCAGGCTTTTTTAACAGTTGCCTCATCGTATGCTTCAGGCGAAGTAAAGAAGAAGTACGATTGATCCCAAATTTCGTTAACGAAATTTACTCGCTCCTTAACAAGCCCCACTATTTTCTCAACTTTAGACAAATCAGCATTAACGCCTTTCTCGTTGAGATATTTCATAAAAAGTGAGGCCAACTCAGCATTGCTCTTTTGCACAAGATACTGATGGTTAAACCACTTCGTTTTCTCAGGATCGAAACGAGCTCCCGATTTATTTACCCGTTCTAAAGAGAATAGGTTTATCAGCTCATCCATGCTGAAAATCTCCTGCTCGGTACCCGAATTCCAACCTAAAAGGGCGAGTAAGTTCACAAATGCTTCTGGAAAATAACCATCCTCACGGTAGCCACGCGAAGTTTCACCCTCGGGCGATTTCCACAATAACGGGAATACGGGGAATCCCATTTTATCGCCATCGCGCTTACTTAGCTTACCATTACCTGTAGGTTTTAGCAGTAGCGGTAAATGTGCGAATTGTGGCATGCTGTTAGTCCAACCCAAAGCACGATATAGCAAAACGTGTAAAGGTAACGATGGTAACCACTCCTCACCACGGATTACGTGCGAAATCTCCATTAGATAATCGTCAGTAACATTTGCTAAGTGGTAAGTTGGAAGCATATCAGAACTTTTAAAAATCACCTTATCATCGAGGGTTGAAGTGTTAACTACCACATCGCCTCGGATTAGATCATGCATTTTCACCTCCTCGTTCTCGGGTATTTTAAATCGAATTACCCACTGTTCTCCTTTAGCAATTCGTGATTGTACCTCATCATGAGATAACACCAACGAGGTTTGCATATTATTTCGAATTTGGTAGTTGTAGGTAAATACTTCGCCTTTTGCCTCTGCATTTTTTCTTAGCTCATCCAACGATTCTGATGTATCAAAGGCAAAATAGGCATTTCCCGATGCAATCAGCTGATCTGCGTATTGTTTATAAATCGCTTTGCGTTCGCTTTGGCGATATGGTGCATGTTTTCCTCCTTCTATAACTCCCTCATCAATCTTAATTCCACACCATCGTAGTGATTCGTTAATGTACTCTTCTGCGCCTGGAACAAATCGTTGAGAATCGGTATCCTCAATTCTTAAAAGAAAATCACCACCATGCTTTTTAGCAAAGAAGTAGTTGAACAGAGCGGTTCTAACACCGCCTATATGCAATGGTCCTGTTGGACTAGGAGCAAAACGAACGCGTACTCTACGAGTTTCCATCAAAATAATTTTTAGGGGACAAAGATAATTGATTAACTCCAATATAATAAGCTGTTGAGTTGATCCATGTAGAATTATTATGCGAGAGTTATTGAACTATAGTATCAAATTCTGGATTGGTAAGAAGATGTTTCTTCAATTCTCTTAGAAGGGTTAATTTTTCAATGGGTTTTGGAACAAATCCAATAAAACCTGCTGCTTGGATTTTGTGCTCATCCTCTTTCATAACCGAAGCTGAAATTGCTATTACAGGCAGTGTTTTTGAGAGATTAAGCTCTTTAACCCTTCGAAGGAGTTCAAAGCCATCCATTTCGGGCATTTTGATGTCGGTAATCATCAAATCTGGTGGATAGTGTTTTATTTTTTCAAGAGCATCTTTACCTTTTGAAACGGTAATTACCTTGATATTATGGACTTTTAGAATTTCGGACACCAAAATTAGATTAGACAAATTATCATCAACAACGAGTACCGAGGGGTTGTAAAACTGAATTTTTTTCAATTGCTCATGCTCTAAGTTCTCATCGATCTGATCAATATTGCAAACTTCGAGATTCAAGAAATTAATAGTAAAAGTACTTCCAACTCCTATTGTGCTTTCAAGAGATATTGTTCCTTCCATTAACTCGATGAGCCTTTTGGTTATCGTCAGCCCCAATCCTGTTCCAGTACTTAATTGCTGTACCACTGAATCGATTTGAACGAAAGGGGCAAAGACTTTCTTTTGGTGGTCTTGAGAAATTCCAATACCCGTATCAGCAACTTTTATAGTAAGATGGTGGCAATTCTCTTTTGTGGATGGTTTTGAATCGATAGATATCGTTATTCGACCTGTTTCTGTAAACTTAATAGCATTGCTAACAAGATTGACAATAACCTGTCTAAAGCGTGTTTCATCAAGTAAATAGTATTCAGCAACGGTTGTAGCAATTAGTATATCTAAGTCGAGTTTTTTCAGATTTAGTGTAAGAAAGAAAAGATCTTCAATCTCTTTGATAATACCTTTAATGCTAGTGGGCTTATTTTTCATTGATAATTTTCCTGCTTCAACCTTCGATAAATCAAGAACATCATTAATCAATTTAAGCAAGGTTTTTCCGTTTTCAACTATAATTGATACAAACTCCTTATCCTCTGAATCCGTTACCCGTTCCCGCAGAAGCTCAGCAAAGCCTATAATGGCGTTCATTGGTGTTCGAATCTCGTGGCTCATATTGGCTAGAAATTCGCTTTTGGCTCGATTTGCAGAATCAGCCTGATCCTTAGCAATTTTTAATTCTTTAGCCCTTTCTCGCCAAATGTAAATCAGATAGATTAAACCAGCCACAAATAGGAGTGTCCCTAACAAAACAGACCAGAACACCTTCGACTCCCAGAATTTTAGGTAATCTAAGGATATATATCTATTATAGATAGCTTCCTTTTCTCTCTCTGTTAAACTGCTTAACCCTTTTTGAAGAATTTGATTTATGATTGGCATATCTTTTCGCGAAGCCATTGAGAAACTGTAAACATAGCCAGCATCACCTGCAACCCTAAGATTTGATATACCCTCCTTATTGATATAGTAAAGGGCGGTGGGCATCTCGGTAATTAATGCATCAACCCAACCAAACGATAAATCATTTAAACCGTGCATGGTGTTTAAAACAGGGACAATTTCTATTCCTGTTACCTTTTCTTTTACAAAACCTTCAACGGCATAGTCCTTAACAATGGCAACCCGTTTCCCGTTAAGGTCTGTAAGCGAAATATCATTTTTACTATCCCGTACTAAAATTACATTGTTCACATTAATATAGGGCGTTGTAAAAAGCCAGAATGTTGCTCGGTAAGGGGTTTTTTGAACGCATGTAGCAAAATCATATTGATATGCTGCGCCATTTTCCAAAAGTTCATTCCACGATTTATATCTAATAACCTTGAATTTAATATTTAATCTTTTCTCAATGATATTAATGTATTCAGCAACTATACCTGAATAATTTCCATGTTCATCGAAAAACCCAATAGGTGGGAAGTCAGGATCGGGAGCAAAAGTTAGGTCTCTTCCAAGTGAATCGAGCCAAGCTCTTTCTTTTTTGCTGAGAAGATCGGCTGAAACGATCTGATTCTTTTGACAGCTTAGAAATGTTGTAATGAGGATAATAAAACAAAAACAAATTCTTAGTCTCATGGCTATTTAAAGGAATTATTGGGATTAATAACCGATGAATATTAAGCTAATATCGATGGATTTTCAGTGATTAGCGAATAATCAAGAGAGAAAAAAGACGTGTTTGATGTAAATCATTGAATCCTGAGAATAAAACCACTGCTATGCACTGTAATTATCTCAACCTTTGAGTCCTCGATAAAGTATTTTCGAAGTTTAGAGATGTAAACATCCATACTTCGAGCAGTAAAATAGTTGCTATCGCCCCAAAGTTTTTCCAATGCTTTGTCTTTACTTAGGACACGGTTCTGATTTTTCCAAAGCAACTCTAAAAGATCCGCTTCTTTAGGTGATAGGCTGAATACTGATTTTCCATTAGAAAGCGATCTTGCGCTTGTGTCAAAAGTATAACTACCAATATTGATAATCGCTTCGGTTGAAGTGGGTGCTGAATTCCTGTCGTTTCGCCTTAGAATTGCCTTTATCTTAAGCAGTAAAACCTCTGAATCGAAGGGTTTTGTTATATAGTCATCGGCGCCGAGATCAAACCCTTTAACCACATCCTCCTTCAACGATTTTGCGGTTAAGAATACGAATGGAACCTGTGAATCGGTTGCTCGAATAAACGAGGCTAATTCATACCCATCGAGGTTTGGTAGCATGATATCAAGCACGCAAAGGTTGTACTCTTTGGGTTTAAAAACGTTGCGAGCCCTTGCTCCATCGCTAACCAAAACTACTTCATAGTCGTTCAGCTCGAGGTATGCTTTGAGTACTGCACCAAAGTTTAAATCATCCTCAACTAAAAATATTTTTCCTTCTTTACTCATTGCCATTTACTTTATTTGGAAAGAAAAGTGAAAAAGTACTCCCTTTCCCGATTTCACTTCGGAGCTGAACCATCCCACCATGTAGCTCAGTAATCTCTTTCACATTGCTCAAACCTAAACCAAATCCTTTAATATTGTGAACATCACCCTGCGAAATCCGATAGAATTTTTCGAATACCCTTTGTTGCTCGCTTCTACTCATGCCAATGCCATTATCTTCAACCGAAAGCGATAAGCCACCTGGCAACTTTTTAAGTGCAATCTTTACATCGGGTGCCGTAGCGGAGTATTTAATTGCATTATCAATTAGGTTAAAAATTACATTCTCCATCAGGTTCTCATCGGCAATTAAGAAAACATCATCAACGGGTTTATTAAATTGGATTGTTCCCTCTTTAGCTTTCGCTTGAATTCCCATCTGGTCAGCAACTTTTTCGGTAAGCTTCGATAGATTAATTTCCTTAAGGTTTAGTTTTAAAGTCTTGCGCTCTAACCTTGCTGTTTGTAGTACGCTTTCCACTAGTTTGTTCATGCGTGAATTCTCCTCACGAATTATTGCCGTAAAGTATTTAACCGTTTCGGGTCTCTCCACTACTTTTGGGTTATCGATAGAGTCGGAAGCAAGGCTAATGGTCGCTATAGGAGTCTTCAGCTCATGAGTCATATTGTTGATAAAATCGGCTTTCATCTCGGCCAACTTCTTTTGCTTTATGATGGTTACAAGGGTAATGGTGAACGTTAAGAAAACAATTAATGTAAAAAAAAGCGAAGCCGACATTGGTAAAATCACCGATTTATAAATGGCTGTATCTTTATTGGGGAACTTCATCTCAAGAAAGTCATTCAAGGGAACAAAATTATTAGGAAATAACCTAGATGTATAGATTGATTTTGCTGTTACTTTTTTGAAGAGTGGTGTGGCATAAACCTCTTTCCTCACTGAATCCTTGCTGACTAATGCAAATTCAAAATCAGCGTCAAGTCCTTTGTTCTTCAGCTCAACGGCAAGCAGGTTCTTTAGCTCCTCAAAATTAACCCTATCCTTTAATTCCATTTTTCGAGCATCCATTTCGTAAACCAGCTGCTTTAATGCTAATTGCTGCTTTTTGGTTTGGGCCTCAATCTGCTTTTCATTCAACTCAATTACTGATTCCTCATATCGATAACCATTGTTAGAATCACTATTCATTACATTGTGATTGGAGCGACTTTTACTCGATAAACTCCGTCGAATAATATAGGGATTCGTTCGAGTTCTAACATGAATTCTATCAACATCTGTTGGAGGAGGAGGTGGTGGTGGAATCAAATTTTTGGGTAAATCCCTAGTATTTATGGTATCGGAACGGCCATTTGTAATAATGATAATACGAGATAAAGAATCATTTTTAACAACCCTAACTGTACTCGAAACATCACCAACATAATCTGTTGTAATGGTTATACTTGGATGTCTATCTGTTCCAATATTTTCAATCGAATCGAAAGATCTGTCGGAAGATTCAGGAAAGTCCTGCTCATTAAAAATGGTTGTCTCAAAGTCAACATTTCTTTCGTTAGTATCCCGATTACTCTCGAACGCATTCTCTTGTTCCCTATTATTGCGTCGAAAACCATAGTATCTATCGTGGTTCGCTTTGGAATTACGTTTTGAAAAATCTGCTGTTCGCATATCATAACGATGTCTTTCCTCACCACTATTCTGAGTGTTTTCTTCTTCATGAGGAAGCCAAAAAGGATCTTGAAATGGCATTGAAAACTTAATATCCTTCTCCTTTTCTAACTTATCAACAACAAGTGCAATCGTCTCGTTTACTGCCCTATCAAAGTTCTCCTCATTGAGTTTAATTGTTTTAAGCATCCAATGCACCTGCATTAGCGTAATTCCAGTAATGGAAAGCCCCATCAAGGCGATAATCAAGAATATTTTCTTTCGATTCATGACTCAAAAATACAAAAAGCAACTGCTCAAACGGTTAACTTTAACGTTTCATTAGCTGCTTTTAGCTACCCGTTAGCTAAATTTCTCTCCAAAAGGCAATAGCTTTGTTCCTGAAATCAAAATTTAAAATGCCATGAAAACAAATCGATTATTCAATAATGCAATTCTTATACTAGCCATGATTGGACTAGTTGGATTTAGTGCGAACAGTGCATTTTCGCAGCAAGTAAAGAAAAAAATAGTTCGGGTAATTGAGGATGATGGAAAAGGTGAGAAAGTAGTAAAGGAGTACGATATCACCAATAATAAGCAGAAGTTCGATAGCATAACCCGCGATGTTCATAAGAAAATGAAAATTGAGCAGAAGAAAATTGATTCCTTAGAACAAGTTCTGATGATTTCATTACCCAATCATTTAGAAATTCCAGATATGCCCGATTTTAATTTTGATATGCCCGAAGCACCATTCTTTGGTTCTGATAACGATTTTGAAATATTTGCTCCCGAACCAGCTGAAGGTTCCACTAAGATTTATTACAGCGAAAAGAATCTCGATAAAAGTGGAAACCTCGATAAAATTCTCGAAGACCTCGAAAAAGGAACTTTCGATCCTCAAAAGTGGAATATGAAAGAGGTTGAAAAGGATAAAATCAAAGATTTTAAAACCAATGGAAAAGGGGAGGTTATCGTTTTTGGGAATCGTTCCATTACACCTCCTAATATTCAATATTTTCGTGGAAATCCGCATAGGAATGGAACAAGAGCTCATGTTGAAATGAGACGAGGGGGAAGAGGAAATAGAATGATTTATATTAATGGTGATTCTCTCAATAATAAAGATTTTGAAACGTATACCTTCGAATCCTCAGATGATTCAGATGGCGATGCTTGCGAAAAGACTATAATAATATCGCCTGATGGAAAAAGAACGGAAAAAACTTTTTGGGGTGGTGATGACGATGGGCATAAGAACATGAAAGGTCATCGAATGGTTATATATAGCAATGATTCGGTAAACGAAAACGGCAAAATGAAAACGTTTACCGTAGAATCTACAAATGATTCCAATGATGCAGATGGAAAAAAGGTTATCGTTGTTACATCGGATGGAAAAAAAGGAAACGTTTCGTTTAACGTAAATGATGATTCAAGTAAAGACAAACGAATGATTGTTATCGTAAATGATGATAAAACCACAAAATTCGAATTCACCAAACCCAGCGTAGATGATTTTAAAATGCTCGAAAAATCGGATTTGATGAAAGAGGACAAAACCAAGCTGCTATCACCAGAATCGTTGATGCTAATACCAAAAAAAGAAAAGGATAAATACGGAATAAACTTTCAGAGCAAGGAATTTGGAAAAGTAAAAGTTATTATTGCCGATAACAATGGAAAATCAATTTTGTCAGAAGAATTTGATTACACAAAGGGTAAATTAGAAAAGGAAGTAGAGATCAAAGATTTAAAATCTGGAGTATACTTTATTCAAGCGCAGCTAAATGGGAAAACAACAACAAGTAAATTAGAAATAAAGATTGACTAGATATTCTTGATTAAACACAGAGACACAAAGGCACGGAGAAAAGATAAAAACTCCGTGTCTTTGTGTTTAGTTCTTTATTTAAGTAAAGATTATTTGAGTTCCTTCACCAGCAGCCAATTCGTAGAACTGCCCGATGGTAATAATATCTTTAACGTGTTCACTGAAATCCTCTTTCTTTAGCTTAAACATCTCAACAGCTAGTTTACAAGCATAAATCTCGCCACCGCCTGCTGTGATTAGCTCAAGAAATTCATCAACTGGGGGAATATCCAATTTCTCCATTTGACTCTTCATCATTGCTGATACTCCGGCTTCAACGCCAGGAATCATTCCAAGAATAGTTGGGAAGGGTAACCCGCCAGGCATTCTCATTCCAGGGTTTCCAACCGTTCCAGTATGTAATTTTTTCATCTGCTTTTTGGTAATAGCATCAAGGCCAAAGAAGGTAAAGAATACCTTTGCTTCGATTCCCTCCATTACCGCTCCGTTGGCCATAACTAAAGCTGCATATACATCTTCGATACTCGCTTTAGCGCAAATTATCATGACCTTTTTTATTGGATGTTCTAATGTTGCCATTTTTTGTTTTTTAAAAGTTAATACTAAACGCAGCTTACAGGTTTTGCTACACCTGCTATCTTGGTTGCTTTTTTTAAAGGAGCACCAGGGAAAAGATCGTAAAATCCTTTTGTATCAACAACTCCCGATTTACCAATCGAGCGAATGGTAAGCGTTTCACCTTTTAGAACTCTATCCCTTAA
>JANYLA010000029.1 GCA_025361485.1 Bacteroidales bacterium | reverse complement strand
CATATCCTTTTTAACATGCTTTGGCTGTACTGGTTTGGAATGATATTCCTTGAATACCTATCACAAAAGAGTCTGGTTGGCGTTTATATTATGGGAGGATTATCAGGTGGTGCCTTTTACATTCTTGCCTTCAACGCGCTTGGCGTATTCAAAGAGACATTGCCAATATCCATAGCCCTTGGAGCATCGGCATCGGTACTAGCAATTGTTATTGCGATATCGACATATAAGCCCAACCACACCATCAATCTGATGTTTATTGGTGCTGTTAAGCTGAAATACTTGGCTTTGTTTTCGATTATTCTCGATATCATAAGCATTCCAACATCAAACTCAGGAGGACATATAGCCCACTTAGGCGGTGCTTTACTTGGATTCCTCTATATCGCCGCTCTTAAGCAAAGAATTGATCTTGTTAAACCAATTACTTGGATAATGGATCTTCTCACATTTGACCGAAAGCCAAAATCGCACCTTAAAGTAAACTACAGAAATGCTGATAAAGACTATGATTACAACAGACGTAAAGCAGAACAGCATGTAGGTCTTGATAAAATTTTGGACAAAATTGCCAAGTCGGGTTACGATAGCCTATCGAAGGAGGAAAAGGAAACTCTTTTTAAGTTCAAGGATAACTCCATAAACTAACCGATGCATAAATTTCTACATCGAACGCTAGTTATTACCTGTATCCTATTCGCTGTAGGATTACTTCTCTCGTACCTATCGGTTTATATCAATCCTGAAAAGCTCTGGGTTCTCGCGTTAATTGGGTTATCGTATCCAATTTTATTAATCATCAATCTGCTATTCCTAATATATTGGATAATTCGTTGGAAACTATTATTTCTAATCCCACTAATAGCAATAGTTTGCGGAATTAATCATCTTTCCAATTACATACAGTTACCCTTTGGAAAGAAAACTGAAGTTCATAACCCCGATTTAAAGGTTCTTTCGTACAATATAAATTTATTTCGGTTATATGCATGGTCGAAAGAGACGCCCACTTTCAATAAAATCTTTGTTTTCACAAAAGATAACAACATTGATATTGCATGTTTTCAGGAATTTTACTTTAGAGAAGGCAAACTTAACGAGAAAATGGCTAGCGAACTTCTGAACATGTACTCACATATTGAATTGGTTATCAAGAACAACCGATCGGGGTATGGGATCGCTACATATAGCATATTCCCTATAGTTAACAAAGGAGATATCAAGTTCGAGAACACCTCTAATGCTTGTATCTATAGCGATATAAAGATAGGTGATGACACGGTAAGAGTTTACAACTGCCACTTGCAATCGCTACGACTAAAGGAACGAAACCTCAAGTTTTTAATAACGCAAGATCATCTAGATGAAAGCACTACTGTTGATGAGCTTAAGGATATCTCATTCAAATTCCGTGACGCTTTAATAAAACGTGCACATCAGGTAAACATGATAACTGAGCATATAAAAACTTGTAAATACCCGGTAATTCTCTGCGGAGACTTTAACGATGCTCCCTTTTCATATACTTACCACGAGCTGACTCAAAATTTATTCGACACTTTCAACGAAGCAGGAAAGGGGTTAGCCAATACTTATGTTCGATTTTTTCCTTACCGAATCGATTACATCCTGCACAGCAATGATATAAAAGCAATTAGCTTTTCAAGTCCAAGGGTTGAATACTCCGATCACTACCCTGTAATCGGATCCTACACAATCAACAAAAAGTAAACTACAAAAAGCCTTACCACCAAGGTTCATAAATATTTACCGAAAGGCAAACTATCCAAATCAACATTTCCTCCTGATATTATTACGCCTACTTTTTTCCCTTTGAAATACTGAGGGTGTTCCATTATTGCCGCAATGGGTACTGCCGATGAAGGTTCAATAACAATCTTCATTCGTTCCCAAATCAACCTCATGGCATCAACTATCCCTTTTTCAGAAACAGTAAGAATCCCATCGCATTTTGTTGATATAATCGCGTAGGTTAAATCGCACAGCGATGTAAGAAGGCCATCGGCAATGGTTTTTGGACTTTCAGAAGGATAAATCGTTTTATCGCGTAACGAACGAAAGGCATCATCAGCATTAATGGGTTCGGCGCCATAAACTTTAATATTGGGATTAAAACCCTTAACATAGGTAAGCGTACCGCTTAACAGTCCACCGCCCCCAACTGGAGCAATTACAATATCTAAATCCGGCTTATCCTCAAGCAGTTCCAGCGATGCTGTGCCCTGCCCACAGATAACCTTAAAATTATTGTACGGATGAATAAATACTGCGCCAGTTTCTTCCTGTATTCTAGCCTGAGTAGCCTCCCTATCCTTTTGGGTAGGTGGACATAAGGTTATCTTTGCTCCATATCCTTCCACCGCTTTTTTCTTTATTACAGGTGCATTCTCGGGCATAACAATATATGATGGAACCCCTCGCATAGATGCGGCTAGCGCTAAAGCTGCAGCATGATTCCCCGAGCTATGCGTGGTTACTCCATGCCGAGCCTCCTCATCGGTTAGACTGAACACAGCATTTGAAGCCCCTCTAAACTTAAATGCACCTACCTTCTGAAAGTTTTCGCACTTTAAAAAAAGGGAGGAATCAAGAATTGAGTTAACGCTTTGCGAATGAAGAACAGGTGTTCGATTTGCGTGCTTTTTAACTATCGAATAAGCACGAACAACATCATCAAATACAGGCTGGATTATATTCATTTTGGCACATTATCAGGATAAGCAAAAGTACAATTAGTATAAAGAAAACCATCAAGGCAAACGCCACTATTTATTTTCTTTTAGCGCTTTATCCTGGTTATAGATTTTGAATTTATCCATAATCCTAAGCCTTATCTCATAATCACTCACCTTTTTAATGTAATCGTTTTTAAAGTTACAGTACTCCATAAACCAAAACACCTCATAGCCATGAAGACCAGTTAAAGCCTCGACAATCCCCGCTGAATACTTTCGTTCAATCATTCGACGTTCTTTTTCGATTTCAAGTTTTTCTTGGAGGAGCTCCTTTTGCTTGGCTAACCAATCCTTTCCGAATCCAGCACCAGAAGATGCCTGAGGCATATTAATCAAATCTAGATTTTGTATCGTTTTACGAAAATACGCCCCAATTCTTGCAATATCTTTTTCCTCTTTTGTTACAGGCAATTGAAGTTGCAAAAAACCTTTTAGGAATTGATTATAATTCGAGAACCACGAAAATTGCAACTCCTGTAACTCGTATGATCGCGGCTTTAGCTTAATGGTATAATAAATCGAATCCTGTCCGAACTGCCCCCAGTTGACCACAACCTGCTTATAATAGCCCAATGATGAAAGGGTTATAGTATCACCAACATTAATGGTTATTTTAAAATAGCCCAACAAATCGGAAATTGCAGCCTTTCCCTGAGTAATATTAACTGCATGAGCCAGATCAACGGGACTTCCTTTTGTTGCATCTAATACTCGGAAGTTAGCAACTTTAATGCTATCCTGACAATTTGCAAAGGAGTATGCAAAAGCAAAAAGAATAGCAAGAATAATTTTCAGTTTAATTCTTTTCAATTTCAAACATTTTACTCATCCAAAAATAACGGATAAGAATATTTATTTTCGTTTAACCATTTTCGTTTAACCTACTTTAACGAGTTATTTCTTTCAAAAAATAACTTAACATTCTTATTACGTGGACACTAAAAACAATATCAACTTAAAATAATCATATTTATACATTTTTTTTAACTTCAATTACTTAAGATTTATAGTATTAGCTATTGGCTAAAAACATAAATTTGCAAAAACACAAATCACTGATGAACGATTTAAAATCAATAGTTGAAGGAATTTGGGAAAACCGTACACTACTTTCCGATCCAAAATCACAGGAAACAATTCGAGCTGTTGTTGAACAGCTCGATAAAGGGCAAATTCGAATTGCTGAGCCAAGCAACAACGGCTGGATTGTTAACGAATGGATTAAAAAAGCGGTAATCCTTTATTTTCCCATACAAGAAATGGAAACAATAGAAGTTGGACCCTTTGAGTTTCACGATAAGATTAAGCTTAAAACAGGATATAAGAAATTAGGCGTTAGAGTTGTTCCACACGCAATAGCTCGATATGGCTCATACTTAGCCAAAGGTGTTATAATGATGCCATCGTACGTAAACATTGGAGCCTACGTTGACGAGGGCACAATGGTTGATACATGGGCAACTGTTGGTTCGTGCGCTCAAATCGGAAAAAATGTTCACCTAAGCGGAGGCGTTGGAATTGGCGGTGTCCTTGAGCCAGTTCAAGCAGCGCCAGTTATCATCGAGGATGGTTGCTTTATCGGGTCAAGATGTATTGTAGTTGAAGGGGTAAGAATCGGTAAACAAGCCGTTCTGGGTGCAAATGTTGTTCTAACCATGTCGACTAAAATTATTGATGTTACCGGGAATGCCCCAAAAGAATATAAAGGAGCTGTTCCTCCACGATCAGTGGTTATTCCTGGTGCCTATACTAAAACTTTTGCAGCCGGTAACTACCAAGTACCCTGTGCACTTATCATTGGTGAACGGAAGGAATCAACAGACCTTAAAACATCACTGAATGATGCGCTAAGAGAATACAACGTATCTATTTAAAAGAAAACTTTCAAGGATTGTTATTACTTTACAAATAATATTAACAAAGAATAATATGGATAACTATCAAATAAGATACTGTAAATTGGATGAAGTAGATAAACTTCAGGATTTCATTCACACTTATTGGAAGAACGGACACATACTTAGTCGAAACAAAGAGCTACTGGATTATCAGCATAAAAATGTATTAGAAAATCGATATAATTTTGCTGTGGCTTTCAATAAAACAACTGAACAGTTTGATATTATCCTTGGGTTTATTCCACACAGTCAATACGATTCGCTTTATAAGGGGCGAGAAATCTGGCTAGCAATTTGGATGAAAAATGATAAAGAGCTTCCAAGAGGTTTAGGTAAAAAATTGCTTGATTTTATTGAAGAAGATTATCAGCCCAGCTCAATTGGAAGCATTGGCATAAATGATACAATTGAACAGCTATATATTAGCCGCGGTTGGAAAAACGGGATTCTAGATATTTGGTATTTCTTAAAACCCTGTAATCTTATTTCGTTTGAAAAATCGGATGTTCCAGAAAGCGATTATTACTTTAATCCCTTTCATAAAACAGCTAATTACTACCATAACAGATATGATAAACACCCATTCTACAAATACAATACATTTCAAGGCGTAATATATCGAAAGATAGTAACCGATAAAGGTACCTGTTTAAGAATTGTTGATTTCAAAAAACACTTTTACCTAGATGAATACTATTTAAGCGAGCTCTTAGCAGAGGCAAAAGCTGACTATATTGATTGTTTAAATCATGGCATGTCAAGCGAATTATTTCTAAAAATGGGATTCCATAAAAGATCCAACAAAATGTTAATTCCTCAATGGTTTGAACCATTAGATCTTGGAGTTAAAGAAATTAAGTTTGCATATAAGAGTGATAAAGATTACTTCATTGTGAAAGGGGACTCCGATCAAGATCGACCAACCATTCTGTAAAAACCTTAGCTGCATGAGAAACAATAATACGTGTACAATTATAATGTACCATTATGTCAGAGATCTTGTAAATACTCAATATCCCGATATCAAAGGACTCAACACACATTTATTTATTGAACAAATTGAATTTCTACAAAAACACTATCACTTCATTACAATTGAGGAGCTTATAGATAGTTTTCAGAATAAATCTCCATTGGCTCCAAATTCAGTTTTGCTAACCTTTGACGATGGTTACATGGATCACTTTAATAATGTTTTTCCCATTTTAAATCGCAAAAAAATACAGGGATGCTTTTATATCCCCGTCGAAACGGTCGTCAAAAACACGATTTTAGACGTAAATAAAATTCATTTCATACTGGCAAAAGTTACTGATAAACAGAAACTCTATAACGAACTACTAAATGCGCTTGATAACTATCGTGCTGAATATAGCTTAAAACCAAATGATTTCTACATTAATAAACTTGCAATAGCAGATCGTTTCGATACCAAAGAAGTGATCTTCATAAAACGCCTTTTACAGGTTGAACTCGAAGAAACTCTAAAAAATAAAATTACAAGTGAGCTATTTAACAAGTATGTAACCTCGGATGAAAAGGCTTTTAGCAGAGAACTTTACATGAATGAAGAACAGATTAGCTGTATGCAACGGAACGGTATGCATATTGGAGGCCACGGCCACAGTCATTACTGGCTTGATTCATTAAGTAAAGAGCAACAAGCGTTTGAAATAGAAAAGACTAGGGAATTTATTGAAACAATTGGAGGGGATTCTAATTATTGGACGATGTCATACCCCTATGGTAGTTATAATGATGATACATTAGATATTCTTAAAAATAATGGTTGTAAATTGGGGTTCACAACCGATGTCAATATTCTAGATACAAAGTTACATAACTATTTAACTATACCTAGGTTAGACACTAATGATATCCCCAAAAACAGACACGACGAACCCAATAGTTGGTATAATTATATCTAAAAAAAGGAAGAAAGAACCCTATGGCAAATAACGTTTATGTATGTGGTACATTATATCACGTTTATATTAGTGCTTTAAAAAATATTGAGAGAGTAAAAAACAATGAAGAATCATTACTTATTGTAAATGATCATACTCCTGGACTTGTTGCATTAGCAAAGGATTTGGTTAAAGAAGGAATATTTACCGATTATTGCTACATTCCCTTTTTTATGATTACGGCCAAACTTCATTCCGAAAAGAGATCATTATTATATAGCCTCAGTAAAAATAGAATCTCTATTGAATATGTTGAAAAATACTCCGACATTAAAAATCGATTTGATTTTATTAAAAATTCGGAAATAAATCTATTCTACAATCTTGGGCTTTCATCTGCTTACTTCTTAATTCGTTTTAAATCAAATAATTTCAAACAGGTTGAAGATGGATTACGTAATTACTACCCAAGGGTAGGTGGTTTAAAAGCGTTTAAACGAAAATATATTCTCAATGCACCTCAAGGAGAGGGCCGAGATTCACAAATAAAATCAATCGAAGTCCAGCATCCAGAAAAGCTACCACTTATCACAAGGCATAAAGGGATTAAGCTCGATTTAAAGGGAATGGTCAATTCCCTTAGTGAAGATAATCGCCAGAAATTATTAAGCACCTTCTCTCAAGGCAACACCTTCGCAATAAATGGTAATAATAAAGTAATTATAATTACACAACCATTCTCGGAAGACGCAATAACAACTGAAGAGTATAAGATAAGCCTTTACAACCAGATTTTAAAGGATTACTCTTCCGGATATGATATTTATATAAAAGCACATCCCAGAGAAACAACTGATTACAAGGCTAAACTTGATTTTGATATTATCGAAATCCCTAGAAATTTTCCGCTAGAAATTCTAAACTTTTACCCTGACATAATATTCGAGAAAGGCATAACGGTTTTTTCAGGAGCACTAGAAAACCTAGAAAATATAAAGGAACGAATTTTTTTAGGCCTCGATTACGATCCTAGACTAGTTGTAAAAAAGAAGTTCATTTAAATTATTACTTAACACTCAAAATCTTGCAAAAAGATTAAGCACCACAAACAAAGCCTATGGATATAGCCAATATGAGGTTAATCGATCGAAGAATTATTACGTAATTATGCTAGCATCATTATCTTTGCATCAATCTTTAACGTAAACTAATATCGAAATCATAATAATAAGCAGAAATTTCTTTACCGAAAATCACTAAGTTATTTTATCGATATTATCAAAATAAATAAACATTGCTTACAAACTAACTACAATAATTTATGAATGCTTTGATAACCGGTGCCGATGGCTTTATCGGTTCACATCTAACGGAACTATTGCTTAACGATGGATACAAAGTCAGAGCACTCTCTCAGTACAACTCATTCAATTACTGGGGTTGGCTAGAGGATATTCCATCAAATGCTAATCTTGAGATTGTTTCTGGAGATATACGCGATCCCCATTTTTGCAAGGAGATTGTCAAAGGGGTAGATGTTATATTTCACTTGGCGGCATTAATTGCAATCCCTTACTCTTATGTTGCACCCGATAGCTACGTTGACACGAATATCAAGGGAACTCTTAATATTTGTCAGGCGGCAAAAGAGAACGGGAATATTAGAGTAATCCACACATCTACATCAGAGGTATATGGAACAGCTCAATACGTTCCAATCGACGAAAAACATTCCAAACAACCCCAATCACCTTACAGTGCTTCAAAAATCGGAGCAGATGCTATGGCCATGAGCTATTACAACTCGTTTAACCTTCCGGTAACAATAGCACGTCCATTTAACACATACGGGCCAAGACAATCTGCTCGGGCAATAATTCCCACTATAATCACCCAGATAATTTCAGGAATAAAAGAGATTAAACTTGGAGATTTAAGACCAACCCGTGATTTTAATTACGTTAAGGATACATGTAACGGTTTTTTAGCGCTCGCCAAATGTGATGCGGCTATAGGTCAAGAGGTAAATATCTCATCGAACTTTGAAATATCTATGCTTGATACGCTGAAACTTATAGCAAATATACTGAATTCAGATGTTTCGTTTGGGGAGGATGAACAGCGCCTACGTCCGCAGGGATCGGAGGTGTTTCGTTTGTGGGGTGATAATTCTAAAATTAAGGCTCTAACAGGTTTTTCTCCCAAGTATAGCATTGAAAAGGGATTGACCGAGACTATTAATTGGTTTAAAGAACCGGAGAATCTTAAAAAATATAAAACAGGGATCTACAACATTTAAAACACATCTTAAGGTGGATAGGAATAGCGAAATTGTAAAATTTATTAGGGAGTTATATAAGAAACCTGAAGGGTTTCTTCCTTTGCACGAACCTAGATTTATTGGGAACGAAAAGAAGTATATTAATGAGTGCATCGATTCAACTTTTGTATCCAGCGTAGGTAAATTTGTTGATCGCTTTGAGGAAATGGTTGCTGATTATACAGGAGCAAAAAAAGCCATTGTTTGCGTTAATGGTACAAATGCCTTACATCTCGCATTGCATTTGGTTGGTGTTGAAGCCAACGATGAAGTAATTGCTCAACCTCTCACTTTTATTGCTACAGCAAATGCCATTTCCTACGCCAATGCACATCCTGTGTTTATTGATGTAGATATGGATACAATGGGTCTTTCTCCTACCAAGATGGAAGAATGGCTAAAGCAAAACACAGTCATTAAATTAGATGGTTGCTATAACAAAACCACCAAACGAAGAATTAAGGCTTGCGTTCCTATGCACACATTTGGACATCCTGTTCACCTTGATGAATTGGTCGATGTATGTAATCGGTATAAGATCGAACTAGTTGAAGATGCTGCTGAAAGCATCGGCAGTTTTTACAAAGGGAAGCATACCGGAACTTTTGGAAAAATTGGAATTATTAGCTTTAATGGAAATAAAACCATAACCACGGGTGGTGGGGGAATGTTTCTCTTCAACGATGTTGAGCTCGCAAAGTTTACAAAACATTTAACCACTCAAGCAAAAGTACCTCATCAATGGGAGTTTGTGCACGATAATATTGGCTATAATTACCGAATGCCAAATATTAATGCCGCTCTTGGATGCGCTCAGATGGAAAATCTACCACTTTTCATAAAACGGAAAAGAGAAGTTGCTCAACAATACAAAGAATTCTTTGCTACCTTAGGGGTTAAATTTATGGCTGAACCTGAGAATACTCAGAGTAACTATTGGCTTTGTGCCATTGCTCTCGACAATTTCAAGGACAGGGATAATTTTCTCAAGTATTCGAATGACAATGGTGTTATGACTCGCCCGGTTTGGCGATTAATGAATAAACTTAAGATGTTTGAAAATTGTCAAACAGGTGATCTTTCAAATGCCGAATGGCTCGAGGATAGAATTGTAAATATTACTAGCTCTGTACTTATATAGATGAAAAAAGTTTGTATTATCACAGCAGCTCGCTCCGAGTATGGACTTCTTCGCTGGTTAATTGATGAAGTAAGAAATGACGATCTGCTATGTTTACAACTAGTGGTTACCGGTTCGCACCTATCTCCTGAATTTGGTCTAACGTATACCGAAATTGAAAAAGACGGCTACCAAATCGACGAAAAGGTTGAAATTATTATTTCATCCTCATCGCAAGCGGGAGTTGTAAAATCGATGGGGTTATGTTCCATTGGATTTGCAGATGCATTTAGCCGATTAAAACCCGATATCATAGTCGCACTGGGCGACAGGTACGAACTATTGCCCATTTGTAGCGCCGCATTGATAATGAATATCCCTATAGCTCATATATCAGGAGGAGATATAACCGAAGGAGCTATTGATGATCAGGTTCGAAACGCCGTTTCGATGATGGCAACACTTCATTTCCCTGGAGTAGAGGAATCTGCGAAGAGAATTGAAAGAATGAGGGGTAACTCTAAAGGAATTTATACCGTTGGTGAACCTGGATTAGATAATTTCATTCGATTGAAACTTTGGAACAGACAAACGCTAGCAGATAGTTTATCATTAAGCATCTCCAAGAAATGGGTTTTATTGACCTACCATCCAGAAACAAAACTTGGGTTAGATGAAACCCTTTCCACTATCTCAAATGTTTTTAAAGCTCTCGATGAACTTGAAGATATTCAAGTTATTATTACAGGAGCAAACTCTGACTTTGGAGGAACTCAAATAAATGAAATATTTCAAAAAGCAGCCAGTAGTAATAGTTCTAAATATATATTTCATCATTCCTTAGGTCAGCTTAGGTATTTAAGTTTACTTAAAGAAGTTGACCTAATTATTGGTAACTCTTCTAGCGGAATTGTTGAAGCACCTTTTCTCGCAAAACCAGTAATAAATATTGGGAATCGACAAAAAGGCCGTCATATCTCTGAATGTATTATTAATGCCTCCAATGATATTATTTCAATCTCAAATGCCATTAAGAAGACAACTAATCTAAAAGTGGGTGTTAGCAATTACTTTGGCGATGGAAAATCCTCAATAAAGATCAAGAATATCCTAAAGGAATTCATTTTACATAGTTAAATAGCTAATTATGGTAGTTGGCGGAGAATTTGAAATTGATTTTAAAACTGCATTTGATTCTTACTCTAAACTTCCCGAAGAATTTAGACAAGGACATTTCTACTCCTCAGGAAGAGCAGCACTTTACCATATTATTAATCTTTCAAAGCAATTAGGCAAAGGTAAAATATTGCTACCCAGTTATCTTTGCGAATCTATTGTTGAAGTCGTAAAACGCTCGTCTACCCCTTATGAATTCTACACACTAAACCAAGACCTAACCGTAAACGTTGATTCACTCAAAGAAATATTTGATGATAACTGCTCAATACTAATTATTAACTATTTTGGAGGCATTGATGTTCAGATTGAAATTCAAAAAGTTAAGAATATTAATTCGAGGGGTTTTATTATTCTTGATAATGTTCAAGCACTATTTAGCATGTTTGAACCGCTTGATGTAGATTTTATGTTTACAAGTTTTAGAAAACAATTGCCAGTACCTGATGGCGCTTGGGTAATTTCTAAACACGACGACTTATATCAGTGCGATGAATTAAATACTTTTGCACAGTATAAACTAGCAGGAGGATTATTAAAAAACTTCCAACGATTTGATTCTGTTTCGGATCAAGTATACCTTAAACTATTAGAAAAAGGAGAAACTTCTATCAGCGATAACCTTAACGCAAAAATAAGTGAAATTACCATCAATATATTAGGCAGTTTAGATTTCGATTCGATTCGTCAGAAACGCACAGCAAACGCTAATTACATAATTGATGCGTTAAAAAAAAGGGGATTAAAACCTATCCTGAATTTCCATAACAATATGGTTCCTCTTTTTATACCCATGGTATTTAAAAACAGGGATACTATCCGTCGGAAGTTAAGAGAACATAATATTTTTTGCCCTGTGCATTGGCCGAGACTTAATGAGATTGCTACAAAAAGCAATAAATTGTATGATAATGAGCTTTCATTAGTGATCGATCAGCGTTATGATAAAAATGACTTAAGTAAAATAATATCAATAATTGAAGATTGCATAAAAAAATGAAAAGTAGTATCGTTAAGAATTGGGATAATTACTACGCATCGTTCCCATTAGAGTGCTATGATATTTACTTTGAGGAGAAGTATATAAAGCTATACGAAACAAATGATAATGAGGCTGTTTGTTTTATTTATGAAGAGAATGATAAAATCCTACTTTTCCCGTTTCTAAGAAGAAGATTTGATTTTAAGGGAGAGATATACTATGACTTTGAGACTGCCTATGGCTATGGTGGTCCAATTAGTAACAATACTGAAAATGATTTTAATATCCGAGCATTAATCAACTTCAAAAAATATTGCGTTGATAATGATTACGTTGCGGGGTTTGTGCGATTCCATCCACTACTGAATAATCATTTAAACTTTGATTCGATTGGAAACATAATATTTGACCGACATACCATTGCCATTGATTTAACCCTTTCGGAGGAAGATATATGGATGAAAGAAATCAGCACAAAGAATAGAAGTACAATAAAAAAAGGCATTAATTCAGGTCTTGAATTCATTGTTGATAAGGACTACAATTATTTAAACGATTTTGTAAGACTATATGAGAGTACAATGAATAAAGTTGAGGCCGATTCTTTTTTTTACTTTCAGCAGAATTAC
>JANYLA010000138.1 GCA_025361485.1 Bacteroidales bacterium | reverse complement strand
GTCGGATTTCGACCTCTTTTCTCCCAGTAAAGTTTCAATGATTACACGCTCAGAAAGGGTCAGTCTGACGAACTTTTTTGCTTCCATACAACAAATCTAAAAAGATTAGTTTGTTGCGATAGGTTCGTGAACTCAGTGTGTATTGGCTTAGATAGACGGAGTACGGCGGGGCAACGTTGATGTTTGCCTGAACGGGGAAAACCTGAGCGAAGGAGGGTTTAAAACCGAGTAATGCTATTGAAAGTAGAATCAATAGTGATTTTAAACCTCTTCGTGATAAATTGTTAAAAAAAACCATACTCAAAAAATATTAATTCCTTTTTTAAACACAGAGACACTAAGACACAGAGGCTCACCCATTCTCCTTTTCACCTCTTCTCATCTCTCACTTCTCATCGCTTTTTTTCAACACAGAGACGCTAAGGCACAGAGGTATTTAAACGCTAAGGCGCAACGGCGCAAAGTTTTTTTCTGTGAACATTTGTTAAACCTGTGTCATCTGCATTCTATTTAATTCAAAAAACAAAAATCAGATTTCAAAAAAGCAAATTGGTTTGTGAAAATAATAAAACTGCATAGCATTTTAAGACCTAATAATACATAATATGTCAATTATAGATATTTACGGTACATTGTGTAATAAAATTAAAAACCTCGATATACATCGAGGCTTTTAATTTAGCGTTATTCACCAATTATGGTTTTATCAAATCAACGCTTCGTTTAACGAATCTGCTAAGGTCTTCGCCTTTTAGCATATTGTTGGCAAGTAAGGCTAAATCGATTAGCTGCTTCACCAATTTATCATCCTTGCCATAGCCATTTAATAAGGCTTTCTTCTCATCGGTCAACTTATTTATCTCTTTTTCAACTTCAGCAAGCGCATCTTTCTCAGCTTGGAGTATTTCTTCTGTTTTCTTATCCTTTGATGCTGCTTTTAATTCCTCGGATTTAGCCTCAGCAGGTTTAATCTGATTATTAAATCCTTCGAGCTTGGAACCGAGCTTTTTATCTTTTTTCTCAATAACTGATTTAACTAGTGGATGCGATACGTTTACTACAAGATTCAAACTATCGGGCATGTTTCCATAAAATCCTGCGGCAGGATTCATTGCCGCCATATCCTTCATACGGCGCATAAACTCAGATTGAGTTATTATAACAGGATTGGATGTTTCTCCAAGCTCTTCAAATGATACCCAGTAATGAGATTTCTCGGGTAATGAACCCTCAAAAACTGAGCGTAAATCGTTCTGTTGATCAAGCGGTAGGCTAACCTCCTTACGATCTTCCTTTACGATAAGTTTTTCAACCACATCAGAGTCAACTCGAACAAAGCGTGAGTCTTTCAACTTCGATTCGAGGCTATTAATTAAATGTGGATCGAGCTGACCATCCATCATCAGCACATCATAACCTTTGTTCTGTGCAGATTCTATATAGCTATGCTGCTCCTCCTTATTATTGGTATAAAGGTATATAAGAGTTTTATTCTTATCGGTTTGATTTTCCTTAATCAACTTCTCATACTCCTCAAAAGTGAAGTATTTGCCATCAACCGTTTTGAATAGCGAAAACTTTTCAGCCCTCTCGTAAAACTTCTCATCGGTAATCATTCCGTAGGTAATGAAAAGTTTCAGATCGTCCCACTTCTTCTCAAATTGAGCCCTATCGTTCTTGAAAATCTCCTGCAATCTGTCAGCCACTTTTTTTGAGATATGGCTTGCAATTTTCTTAACGTTCGAATCGCTCTGTAAGTAGCTGCGCGATACGTTTAGTGGGATATCTGGCGAATCGATTACACCGTGCAACAGAGTTAAAAACTCAGGAACGATCCCCTCAACCGAATCGGTAACATATACCTGATTGCAGTAAAGCTGAATCTTATTCTTCTGAATATCGAAATTTGTTTTTATGCGTGGAAAGTACAGTACTCCTGTTAGGTTAAAGGGATAATCAACATTTAGGTGAATGTTAAACAATGGCTTCTCTGCCGCAGGGTAAAGATCATGATAAAAACTTTGATAATCTTCGTCCTTTAAATCAACAGGTTTGCGAGTCCAAAGCGGATTAACATCATTAATAATTTTGGCATTTTGAGTATCTAACTCTTTGCCATCTTTCCACTCTTTTTCCGTTCCAAAAGCAATTGGAATAGGTAAATAGCGACAGTACTTTTTAAGAAGCCCCCCTATTTTAAAATCATCGAGAAACTCCTTTGAATCGTCGTTGATATGAAGGATAATATCCGTTCCCCTTTCGGTACGGTCAACCTCCTCGATATTATAATCGGGTGAGCCATCGCACGACCAATGAACAGCTTTCGTATTCTCCTTAAACGATTTGGTAATAATCTCCACCTTATCGCTAACCATAAACGATGAGTAGAATCCTAAGCCAAAATGTCCGATAATAGCATTCGTTTGATTCTTGTATTTCTCAAGAAACTCCTCTGCCCCGGAAAAAGCAATTTGATTGATATACTTCTCAATCTCTTCAGCAGTCATCCCTACACCTTTATCAGAGATGGTGATTGTTCCTGCTGTTTTATCTAAACTTATCGTAATGTTTACTTCGCCGATTTCTCCTTTAAATTCACCAACAGAGGCAAGGGTTTTCAACTTCTGGGTAGCATCAACTGCATTCGAAATTAACTCTCGAAGAAAAATCTCATGATCTGAATAAAGAAACTTTTTAATTATCGGGAATATGTTCTCGGTGGTTACACCAATTTTACCTTTTTGCATATCTAAATCTGTTTTTGGTTTAACAAAATATTTTCAGGTGCAGCAATTTCAAATGCAATGCCATACTTTTAAGTCTGACAAATAGTCATTAAAATAGTTAAGTTGACGATTGGAGCTAAAAATCGTAGTAGAAGATTCGATATATAACCCAAATAATGGTGACAAGCATTATATACCCAATCAAAATTTTTAGTGCGGTTTTAAGATTACGACGCTTTTGAATCAAACGTTTCTGGCTAATAATTCCCATTATTATATTATTGATTCGCAGATGTATATTTTCATTCTTGGGAATAAACATATATGCACCACTTTTCATAACATACGAACCGTACGATCCCTCATCTTCGCCGGTAAGCATAACCACTTCGATATTTTTATTTATTAATTTTGTTGATTCAAGGATTTCAACCCCGTTCATTAGGGTATTATTCCCTTCATCGAAGTACTTATAACCTAAAAAAACAATATAAATATCATTTTTACTAAACTTAATACCAGATAGATATGCAATAAATTTCTCACCGGATGTAAATGATAAAATATTGTATCTCTCCGGGTTATCGATACTATTACTAATTGCTCGAGTAAGTTCAAGGTTGTGGTCAACCAAAAAAATATTCGTATCGATCTTCGTTTTTAGCATAGTTTCAATGTTTAGAATCTACTTCCTTATTTGCATTGGCAATCCGCCTTTACTCTTATAAAGGAAGCCAGGATCAGGGAATTTCACAGGGCTTTCCCTCGGTTTAACAGGCTCTCTTTTTGAGTTTCTTAAATCTAAATCTCTTTCGTAAACCCATTTGCCCTTATCAAACTTAAACCCATCGTAGGTAAAATCGGAACCATAGAACTGATAATTCTCAGCAAAATCAGGGCGTGATGGTGACAAATGATCGAATACAATCGTTTTAGTTTCGGGTAAATACCTAAGCATCATGTTTGTCCTTGCCGAGAACTCAAAAACAACGCGACTTAAAGAAACATTATCCACTTGAAAAATATTGGCTCCAAAAATTGGCTCGAAATCCTTTCCGAAAGTTAATACATCGATAATCTTTTTTGATGAAAAGAGATTATTGAAATCCAAACCAAGTAAAACATAGTGAGTTTTTCCTTTATATGAGATATCAGCAATGGAATAGTAAAGGGCTCCCATCCAATTTCCTGTTCCCAAAATATCTTTTATCGGATTGCTGATTGCTTTATGATTATCGGTAAGCTCAAATAATTGAATATCGCCTTTCCCCTTTTTTAAAAGAATAAAACCATAATACTTCTGATAACCTCCTTGTTGCGGGAAATTCCATGAAAATATTCGAATTTTTTTATCCTCCGATTTTATTTTTCCAATATGCTTTAACGAATCGAATGGATAATCGAAGGCATCATTATAAATAAGTGTTGCCCTTAATAAAACGATAAAATTGTTGTTTGCGATCTCTTTTGATGAAATTGAATTATCGCTATAAATTTGTTTCATCAATGATGCTAAGCTATCCTCAGCAGCTCTAATTGATAATAGTTTACCACCCTCTTGAGATTTTAAGACTAAGGGCGATATGCTTAAAAATGATATACAGAGCAAAATGCGTAAATGATACATACCGCTATATAATTTCATCTAACGATTTTAAAAGTAAATCAGCCGCCTCGTTGCATTCTTCCTTTGTAATACTAAGCGGTGGGGCAATCCTAAAGGCAGTGTTACAGAACAAAAACCAATCCAGAACAATACCATTCATTAATGCAACTTTCATCAGTTTTAAAATATTTTCAAAAGAACCTATCTCAACAGCCATAAATAAACCATCGGCTCTAATCGCTTTAACGGCTTTATGTTTACTCAACTTATTAATAAAAATCTGAGACTTTTCATCAGCCTTTTCAATTAGCTGTTGGTCAATTAAAATATCAAGCGATGCTAAAGCAGCTGCGCATGAAACTGGATGACCGCCAAAGGTAGTAATATGACCCAAAGGTGGATCAACGCTCAAACTGCTCATAATCTCTTTTGATGAAATAAAGGCACCAAGCGGCATACCTCCTCCCATTGCTTTGGCAAGCAAAAGAATATCGGGAATAACATTATACTTTTCAAAAGCAAACATCCTTCCTGTTCTACCCAACCCTGTTTGAATCTCATCAAAAATTAATAGCGCTCCTGTTTGATTGCACCTTTCTCTTAATAACCCTAAATATTCGTTCACTGGAGATATTACCCCTGCCTCACCTTGCACAGGTTCAACAATTACACATGCAGTCCTTGTTGTAATTTGTTTAAGATCAGGAATTGAGTTAAAGTTGATATGGTTGACATCAGGAAGCAATGGCCTAAAAGCACGTTTTGGCTCCTCGTTACCCATCACGCTTAAAGCACCATGGGTACTTCCATGATATGCATTGATAAATGAAACTATCTCCGAACGATCAGTGTATCGCTTTGCAAGTTTTAAAGCTCCCTCTACTGCTTCGCTACCTGAGTTTACAAAATAAATATTATCGAGAATATTTGGTAATATCGATGCAAGTTTCTGAGCCAATAGTACTTGAGGGTACTGAATATACTCACCATAAACCATTAGGTGCATATATTTCGATACCTGCTCATTAACAGCGGCTACAACCTGAGGATGACAATGCCCTACATTACTGACGGACACGCCCGAAATCAGGTCGATGTAACGTTTCCCATCAACCCCAAATAAATAAACCCCTTCGGCTCGTTCAACTTCGAGCAAAAGAGGCGATTCTGAGGTTTGGGCAACATGTTTTAGAAATAGTTGCCTTATACTTAGCATTTATATTGAATTTCCTAAATTATTTATTCATTAAGTTTATCTCATTCAACAACCTATCTCTATAAGATTTTCCAATCGGGATAACCTTTTTACTATCGGTCATTTTTATTATCACTGAATTATCCTCAATGCTAGTTATTCTGCTAACATTAACGATAAATGATCGATGAACTCTCTTAAACTTAACCATTGGCAACTGATTTTCAATGGATTTCATCGTAAAATGGATTGTAAACTTATCGGTTGTCGTATTTATAACAACATAGTTTTCCAATGCCTCCACCCAAAGTATATCATTGTATTTTATTCTTACTAACGAGCTGTTTTTCTTAATAAAAATCTCTTTATCGGTATCAGTTAATGAACGTCCTTTATTAAATATTTCATACGCTTTGCTTGCCGCTCTGAAAAAGCGAGCATAGGTAATGGGTTTAAGCAAATAATCTGTTACGCTGTAATCAAATGCTTGAATTGCATATTTCTCCTTTGATGAAACGATAATAATCTGAGGAGAAAGAGTTAACGAATTTAAAAATTCGAGACCCGTCATTTCTGGCATTTCAACATCAAGAAAGATTAAATGTACCTCCTCGCCCTGCTTAAGGTAGTTAATAGCCTCTACTGCATTGGTAAATGAGTTGGTTAAGTTCAAAAAATCGGTTCGGTCAATAAACTCCTCAACTACCCTTCTCGACATTTCGTCGTCATCAATAATTATGCAATTCATATGAAACGATATTTTGACCGAATTTAAGAAAAAATAAGCTAATCTGTCGTATTGATTGACTAGTATTTTTCAAAATGCTGAATATTCTTTTCTTGGAAAAATCTTTTTTCCATCATTTCCCAGTTCTTTGATGTAGATTTAAGCCATGAAAGCAAAAGGATTTCGCCCTCATCAAGAGCTAGTTTGTAGCTAATCTCTGATCCTCGTAACCTATTTAAAAGGGACGACATAACAATTGCCGCTGAAACTGAAATATTATAGCTCTCGGTAAATCCAAACATTGGAATTGAGATAAACTCATCGGCATTATTCATAATAGTTTGAGACAACCCTGACTTCTCCGTACCAAAAAAAACAGCAACTTTTCCTTTTCCTAAATCAATATTATCAATCCTTTTCTCATTTACATGAGGCGAAGTAGCAACAATTCTATATCCATTTGCCCGTAGTGATTCAATTGCCTTTATAGAATTATTTTCAGATCCCTTATAGTTTTTAAAAGTTAACCACTTGCTAGATCCTATAACAACTTGAGGGTTTATATGAAAGCTATGAACCCCTTCGATATAATGTACATCTTGAATACCCAAGCACTCGCAAGTTCGAAGAACTGCACTGGCGTTTTGCGATTGATAAATATCTTCAAGAACAACAGTAATATATCTTGTCCTCTCTTTTAAAACATTCTTAATTTGCGATACCCTTCGCTCAAGAATGAATCTTGATAAGAAATCGATTAATTCTCTTCTTAACTCAGGATTACTATTGAATAGTTTGTCTTGCATCTGAATTGTTTTGAAAAAAAGAAATATAAAAAAAAAGGAGAACCATAGGTTCTCCTTTTTTTAATTGAAAAGCAATTATTGTACGTGTCCGCTTAGATCACTTCCTGGTTTGAATTTTACAACCTTTTTAGCTTTAATAGTAATAGGTTTGCCAGTTTGTGGATTGCGACCAGTTCTTGCGCTTCTCTTATTAACTGAGAATGAACCAAAACCTACAAGAGCAACTCTATCACCTTTTTTAAGTGCGGTGCCAGTAGTTTTTACAAAAGCGTCAAGAGCTTTCTTAGCATCTGCTTTGGTTAGATTAGCTTCAGCAGCAATTGCATCGATAAGTTGTGCTTTGTTCATAATTGTTCTTTTTTTTAGGGTTAATAATAGTTAGTTGACCATCACATTACAAATATAGCGTATTTATTGGGGTTTGCAAATATTTTAAAACAAAAATATTCTAAACATGGCGTTTTTTTTGCCTTTCACAACATTCGCTAATATTGTTAACGCTAAATTATTGAAATTTTTCTAAATAAAGCAAGGGTTTCCTAATAAAAATTAATATTTTTTTTTTCAAAAAGGATTTTGAAAATTTAAAAAAGCAACTACCTTTGCGCCCGGAGAAATGGCAGAGCGGTCGAATGCGGCGGTCTTGAAAACCGTTGTACTGCAAGGTACCGGGGGTTCGAATCCCTCTTTCTCCGCAACAAAAACGAAGGTTGATTAACCTTCGTTTTTTATTTATATCATATTATGCATTTAAAAATCAACCTTATTATACTTCATAACCCATTAATAAAAGGATTACATCCTAAATAAAAATTGAACTAAACTGCTTAATTCAGGTTTTTTCTATTTTACTGACAGCCGTGAGTTTGTAAACAAGAGCTTTTTGTAATTCATCTACCCTTAATTATGAAATTATATGGGCTGCTTCTAATTATATCCCCGATGAGCAACCTATAAAAAGTAATACAAGAAAACCAAAACATCTCCATGAAGTATTCCAAATGAAGGCATCCACAACACCCAAAATTTGAGTAGCCCTTTAAAATTTCTAGGCTTATCTGTGACTCCATAGTTTTTATTGAATAAATAACTTTTAGATATAATGCCAATTAACATTGAAAAAGAGAATGACTATGTATTGTTTAATCGAAGTAAAGTATCTACTTTTGCACACCTTATATTAAATGTACAGACCTATACTTGGAGAGATGCCAGAGAGGTCGAATGGGGCGGTCTCGAAAACCGTTGACCTCGCAAGGGGTCCGAGGGTTCGAATCCCTCTCTCTCCGCCAAAAGAATACCAACCCGCTGCAAAGCGGGTTTTTTATTTATTATAAGGTAGAACTAGCGAACGACTGATGGAATTGGTTGATGCTTCTCCTCTAAAGGGAAACCGAAGGAAATCCCTCTCTCCGCAATAAAAAAAAGCGAAGGTCGAATCGATCTTCGCTTTTTTTAGTCACAGTATCCTCGCAATTATAATGTTTGCAGGTTGTAAAGTTTAGTATAAATACCGTTCAATGTGATAAGCTCCTCATGCTTGCCTCTTTCTACAATTTCACCTTCGTGAAAAACACATATTAAATCAGCATTACGAACAGTTGATAATCTATGAGCGATTACAACCGACGTACGATGCATCATTAAATTCTCGATAGCATCCTGAACCAGTTTCTCCGATTCGGTATCCAAAGCGCTTGTAGCCTCATCAAGAATCATAATGGGAGGGTTCTTTACCATTGCTCGGGCAATGCTAACCCTTTGCCTTTGACCCCCAGACATCTTATTCCCCCTATCGCCTATACCAGTATAGTATCCATTAGAGGTTGTAATAATAAAATCATGGGCATTAGCAATCTTTGCAGCACTGATTACATCTTCCATGGAGGATGAATCAAGGCCAAAAGCTATATTATTATAGAATGTATCGTTAAAAAGTATAGGTTCTTGATTTACGTTTCCCATCATTGCACGCAAACTTTCGAGGGTAAACTCTTTGATATTTACACCGTCAATTAGGATCTCCCCCTCTTCAATGTCATAAAATCTTGGAAGTAAATCAACGAATGTACTTTTACCAGAACCTGATTGACCCACCAAAGCAATAGTCTTTCCTTTTTCAATCTTTAGGTTTACATTTTTTAGAACGTAAGTATCTTCATATTTAAAGCAAACGTTCTTATACTCAATAGAAGAATTAAAACCTGTAATAGTTTTTGCGTCTACCCTATTTGTTATCTTAGTTTCAGCGCCAAGTATCGAGTCAATGCGATCAGCTGAAGCCAATCCCTTTATAATATTAAAGTATGCTGTTGAAAAAGACTTTGCTGGATTAATGATCATATAGAACATTGCAACATAAACAATTAACCCTGCTCCATTCAACGAACTCGTTCCATTAATTATCATTGTTCCACCATACCAAAGTACCAGAGCCACCACAATTGTACCTAAGAACTCACTTACCGGTGAAGCCAAATCACGTCTGCGTGACATCTTTATCATTAACAGCGAAAAGAAACTATTTGTGTTTTCAAACTTTTTAGTAACCTTATCTTCAGCATTAAAGGCTTTAATAATTCTTAGCCCACTTAAAGCTTCCTCTAGAATGGAGAGCAGATTCCCCATCCGTTTTTGCCCTTTGAAAGAAGATTTGCGGAGATTTCTGCCAATCCTACCGATAATGAAACCTGAGATTGGCAAAAGAATCAAAACAAAAAGTGTTAACCCAGGGCTCATTATAATTAGTGACACTAAATATATAATTATTGTAATGGGATCGCGAAAAAACATCTCGAGTGAGCGAACTATCGATACTTCCACTTCATTAACATCATTCGTCATCTTACTAATGATATCACCCTTCTTTTCGTCTGAAAAATAGCCTAATGGAAGTACCATTATTTTTCGGAAAAGTTCGTTTCTTATATCCATTACTACGCCAGTGCGAACTGGAGAAAGAAACCACATGGAAAAGTAAATGAAAAGATTCTTTAACAGGGAGCCTACTAAAACTATAGCAATGATAAACATTAGGGCAGTAGAAGTACCATAATCAGCAATAATACTATTAATTAACATGCTAAAAGAATACTTCATATTGCTTAAAAACGAAGTTGTTGCCTCAGGCTTGGTAGAAACAAAATCGGCTGTTTTGAAAATTATCCCCAAAAAAGGAATCATTGACACTAGGGAGATTAATCCAAAAAGCGATCCTAAAATATTACAAATAATATTAGCAATAGCATACCACTTATAGGGATAAACGAAACGAAAAACTTTAAAAAATCTCTTCATCTATATGAATTAAGGGATTGTTAATTATTTAAATTTTAACAAAGATATAAATTAATCTTACTATTGGATTACCATAGTTAATTGGATGATTCGCTAAAAACCCTAATAAAGCCCTGTATAGTTAAAGGGGGTTATCTCTTTTAATCTGTCCTTTAAATCAGGCTTAATATCGAGATTATCAATAAACCTTATAATATCTTCATGTACCAAAACCTTGTTGGTTCTTGTCAAATCTTTTAATGCTTCATAAGGGTTTGAATATCCTTCGCTTCTTAAAACGGTTTGAATTGCCTCGGCAACCACACTCCAATTTTTGTCTAAATCAGCATTAATAGCATCAATGTTAAGTAGAAGTTTATCAATCCCCTTAAGCAATGATTTGAAGGAAATTAATGAATGAGCAATGGGTACGCCAAGATTTCGCATTACTGTGCTATCCGTTAAATCGCGCTGAAGGCGAGAGATTGGAAGTTTTGCTGATAGATGTTCAAGAAGTGCATTCGCCATCCCAAAGTTTCCTTCAGCATTCTCAAAATCAATCGGGTTTACTTTATGAGGCATAGCAGATGAACCCACTTCTCCCTTTTTAATTTTTTGCTTGAAATATTCCATCGATATATAGGTCCACATATCCCGACTAAAATCGATAAGAATTGTGTTAATCCTTTTTAAACAATCGAACTGTGCTGCAAGATTATCGTAGTGCTCAATCTGAGTTGTTGTTTGCGAACGGTATAAACCAAGGGTTTTGTTCACAAAACCGTTAGCAAATTGAACCCAATCAACCTTGGGATAAGCTATATGATGTGCATTAAAATTTCCGGTAGCACCTCCAAATTTAGCAGAGAAAGGTATTGCTTTAAGCTGCTTCAGCTGAATTTCTAAACGTTCAACAAATACTCTTATCTCCTTACCCAATGATGTTGGTGATGCTGGTTGCCCATGGGTTCGAGCAAGCATCGGAATAGGTAGCCATTCGATTGATTGGTGCTTTAGCTTGTCTATAATTTGAGTGAGTGAGTGATAATAAACCTCATTCAATGAATCCCTCATCATTAGGGGGAATGCTGTATTATTAATATCCTGAGAGGTTAAACCAAAATGAATAAACTCTTTAAATCTAAGCAAACCTAACTGATCGAATTTCTCCTTTAGGAAATACTCCACCGCCTTTACATCGTGATTAGTTGTGCTCTCTATATCCTTAATTCGATTTGCATCCTCAACCGAGAAATCCAAATAGATTTTTCGAATGCTTTCATATACTGATAAATCAACTGGCTTAAGCTGTTCGAGAGGAATATTGCACAATGCAATAAAGTATTCAACCTCAACATAAACTCGATACTTAATCAATGCGAACTCCGAAAAGTAGGAGGACAACTCTTCGACTTTATTGCGATACCGACCATCGATAGGTGAAATTGCCGTTAGCTGAGTTAAGTTCATAGGTGATAAATTTAATCAAAGCCAAAGTTAATAAACAACCCTTGAAAATTGCTAATATTAGGGATTTTAGATTGCCTTTTTGTAATTTTCTTTAGAAGTGAAGAAAAAGAAAAACCACGGAGATACAGAGAACACGGAGAAGCACAGAAAAATTCTACAAGAAAATATACTTTTGGCACTTTTCACATAAGAGTTCAACCGTTTGGTTCAAGGTTTTTCTAAGAAAAGAATAATGGATTAATCCAAATAAAAACTCCGTGAACTCTGTGTCTCTGTGGTGAATTGCTACATTTACTGATTATTTATCGATACTGAAAAGACTATTAACCTGTTTTTACTAAATTCGTGGGTTATTGGTTAAACTAACCCGAACAGGATTTGTTTAGTTTCCTAAAGATTAAAAAATGATTGATAAATTAAACGTTTCAGCAGTTTCTTACCTAAATACTATTCCCTTTGTATATGGGTTACAGCATACAAGCATAAAGGATGATATCAATTTAGCCCTTGACTATCCGGCTGAGTGTGCCAGAAAAGTAATCAGCGGTGAAGCTGATTTAGGGTTGGTTCCAGTGGCAGCCATTCCAAGTATACCTTTATATAATATAGTGTCGGATTTTTGCATCGGTGCTGAAGGCCCTGTTAGAACCGTTGTTTTGATGAGCAATTCACCCGTTGAATCTATAGAAAGGGTTTACCTTGACTATCAATCAAGAACATCAGTGGTTCTGGCAAAGGTTCTTTCACACAACCTTTGGAATATCAACCCCGAATGGAATCCATTTACCCAAGAGCACACCATAAAAGATATTGACCCTTACGATGGGTTGGTAATCATTGGCGATAAGGTGTTTGATCATGAATCGAATTTTAAGTACAAGTATGATCTTGCTGAAGAGTGGATAAGATTAACTGGGCTACCCTTTGTTTTTGCAGCGTGGGCTGCGAACAAAAAAATGGATAGCGCATTTATCGATACCTTTAATAAAGCCCTACGGAAAGGTGTTGAGAACATTAAAGAATCAATCGATTTTTACCCTCCTGTAAGCTTATCCAAAATTGAGGCAGAAAAATATCTGCGGAATAACATCTCGTTTGAGCTCACCAAAGAGAAACGCAAAGGGTTAAAACTTTTTTGGAGCCTAGCGAGTATAGTATAAAATGATTTTACTAAGCTATGGAAAACGTTACCTTTAGAGATTTTGAATCGAATGATTTTGAAGCACTCATGGAGGTTTGGAGTTTAACTGATCTTGGCAACACCTTACGTGGCGATAATCTCGAAATCATTGAACAGAGTATTCGAATGGGAGGTAAAATGCTGATGGCTGCGAATTCTGAAGGAAAGGTTATCGGCACCTCGTGGATGACTTTTGATGGAAGAAGAATTCATCTGCATCACTTTGGAGTTCACCCTGAATATCAACGTAAAGGAATTGGATTACGACTAGCCAAGGAGTCGTTAAAATTTGTGAAACAGAAAGGGTATCAAGTTAAGCTTGAAGTTCATAAGAAAAATCATGCAGCCATAGAACTTTACAAAAAACTAGGATTCACCTTCCTCGGCGACTATGATGTTTATATCATCCGGGATTTAGGAGTTATTGAAAGTTAGCAAAAGCATCGTTTACTGCCACTGAGAATCCGTTCTCATCATTCGATGGAACCATCTTAAAACGAGCCAGAAACTCATTCGGAGCATTTGAGACAACATATGAAATATCAGTTAACTCAAGCATATCCAAATCGTTGAAGTCGTTACCTATGGAAATAACTTCTTTTATATCACACAATACTTCTTTGGAACAAAGCCAACTAATTCCATAAGCTTTAGAAACATCAAGAGGAAAAACCTCCATCCAAATTGAATCTCCATCGAGTGGCGAGGTAGTACGAATAATCTTTAAATCAGGGAATTTAACACTTAACGCGTAAAACAAATCCGGATTATTGGGCAGTACAGCCAATAGCTGAGTTGAACCATTCGGGAATTCAACACCCGAGATATATGGACTACAGAACGCTTTATAAATCTCAATTCTCCTATAAAAATCAGAATTATGATTAGATATTGTATGATAATAAAAGAAGTGATTATGCGGAATGGTATCATGAACCATAAAATCTAAGCCAAGTTCGATGAATTCATTGATTACATTTTGAGTTTCAGGCTGACTCAGCTGACGTTGATGGATAATCTGTTTATCGCTCCATCTGATTACACCTGCACCCGAAGAGAAAATAATATAATCCACTGGGAAATCATCAGCAATAACCTTATTAACTGAAAACAAAGAGCGTCCAGTGGCTATTACTCTAACAATGCCGTGTTCAGCTAAATTCTCCAGCGTATCAATATTGGGCTTATCTGCAAGTCCATCGCTATTCAATAAGGTACCATCTAAATCAGTAACAACCATTCTCAGCATATCACATCGGTATTATCTTATTCATCAAATATAGGAATTCAGCATACTTTTCATTTTAGAGTTTTAATAAAAATTAAAACTATTAAGCAAACAATACCTATTTTGAATCGTTTAAGATATATAGAAAATCATTTATTTTGACCAATATTTTCAACCGGAATAATTAATACAGAAACGGTTAATAACTTTAACGTTAAGTAAACATTAAATAATTTTTAATTCCAAATTGCATTTTATATATTTAAACCACAAATGCCATCTTAAAAATCTTAGTAAATATGACCAAACTAATAACATTTAATGAGCTAAGGAGGATTAAAGACAATCTTCCTGCCGGAAGTATGCAAACAATTGCAGACAAATTAAACGTGAATGTTGAAACTGTACGGAATTATTTTGGAGGCACGAATTACGAAAAAGGCGGTGCTGTTGGTTTTCACGTTGAACAAGGACCTGATGGGGGCGTTGTTACATTAGATGATACTACTATTCTCGATTTAGCATCGGAACTTATTGCAAAGTCGGGGGAATTAGTGTAGAAAACTTTTTATCAATTAAATAAAAAAGCAGGATAAAAGATTGTCCTGCTTTTTATTTTTTACGAAATTGGCTCGTTGAATCAACTTACTGAATTTAATGGAATTACTACTCGAAAAAATTAACAGTTCCGAACAAATATGGCTTAAACCATTATATAAGCATTGTAAATTTCTATTTAAAAAAACTCACCTTCCATCTCACGATGCAGAGCACCATTTAAGGGTCTGGTTGCATTGCCGAGGACTAATTATTGAACTCCATAAAGCAGGTATAAAAGCTACGCACGATACAATTGATAAGGCAATTGTAGCATGTTTTTTTCATGATACAGGATTAACCCTTGATGTGGGCGAAAAGCATGGGTATCTTGGTCGTAAATTATGCGAAAATTTCTTTAATCAAAACAAACATTTAAAAGTTCCTGATTTGGAGGAAGTGCTTGATGCAATTGAGAAACACGATGATAAATCAAAAAAAATAGCCGCAGTATCCACTCACTACACCATGAAATCCATTCTGAGCCTGGTATCTGCAGCAGATGACCTTGATGCATTAGGTTACATAGGTGTATTTAGGTATACTGAGATTTACCTTAAAAGAGGAATTCCCGATAGGGAGATACCTAAGAAAGTTACCGTTAATCTGCGAAATCGTTTTACAAATTTCCTCAATACCTATTCGGGTTTACATAAATATTCTGACAAGCAAAAATTCAGATATAAAGAGACTTACGACTTCTTCTCAGACCTTGGCTCCTTATTCTATCAAGAATCAACCATTCAGGATAGCCAATTGGAAGTATTTAGAGTGCTAAAGGATTGCCTTATCCAGCGGCAATTAGGAATTAACGAAACCATTGAAGAGACGCTGCAAAAAAATTCGAAAGGTTACGCATTAGGATATTTCAGCAAACTCCGGAATGAACTCGAAGTTACATCTGCACTACTTCTCGAATAGTTATCAATTCACTTAAAATAGATATTTTGAAAAACGCTTACGATGTTGCCGTGATTGGTGCAGGTCCAGCTGGACTAATTGCTGCTGGAAGAGCAGCCATGCTTGGAGCAAAAGTTGTTCTGCTTGAGAAGATGGAAAAGCCAGCCCGTAAACTCCGGATTACAGGCAAAGGGCGCTGCAATATAACTAGCATGAAGCTCTTAGAAGATTATCTAAAAGAAATTTCTCCTGAACCTAGATTTTTACGTCAAGCATTTGGCGCCTTCTTTAATCAAGATATAATTGACCTCCTTGAGCAGAATGGCGTAGCCACAAAAACTGAACGTGGCGAACGGGTATTTCCAGTAAGTGAAAAAGCATGGGATGTAGCCGAAGCATTAGTAAATTGGGCGAAGAAAAATGGAGTTGAGATAATAAATCACTCTCAAGTTGAAGGGTTTATTATTGAAAATAATGTTGTTAACGGAGTTAAAGTAATTAACTCAAAATCAGGTATCGCAGAATCGATAAACTGTAAATGTGTTATTATTGCTACTGGAGGTAAGTCATACCCTGCAACAGGCTCAACCGGTGATGGCTATAAATTTGCGGAAATTGCAGGGCATAAAATTGTGAGTTTACGCCCATCGCTAGTTGGAATTGAAACAAAACAGGTATACAAATCGGCCATTGGGATTGATCTTCGAAATATTTCAGCAACCCTTTGGATTGATGGAAAGAAAAGTGCGAGCGAGTTTGGCGAAGCCAATTTTACGGATTACGGGTTAGATGGTCCGATTATCCTGCGATTGAGTAGATTTATTGTTGATTCAAAAATAGCTGGAAAGAAGGTTGAAATTTCTATAGATCTTAAACCTGCACTCGATCATCAAAAGCTTGAAAGCCGATTACAAAGAGATATCATCGAACTTGGAAAAAAGGATGTAAAAACGTTGCTTAAGCTGCTCCTACCCTCTTTACTTATCGATGTTTTTATTGATATTTTAAAAATAAGTCCATTAAAACCTGTTAATCAGCTGAATGGTGCAGAAAAGAAATCTCTTATAAATCTCTTAAAAGACTTTAGATTTGACGTAACCGGCTATAGAGGGTGGAACGAAGCGATTATTACTGCAGGTGGGATATCAATAAAAGAGATTAACCCCAAAACGATGGAATCGAAAATTGTTAAAAACCTCTACTTTGCAGGAGAGGTAATTGATGTTGATGGAAATACCGGTGGTTACAATCTTCAGATTGCGTTCTCTACAGGATGGTTAGCAGGCGACTCATCTGCAAAACAAGCACTTGAATCTATTTGATGAAGAAGTCAAGCATCAGCTCATTTTCTAAGTAGCCTTTAAGCCTGTCACCAATTTTAACGGGACCAACACCAACCGGAGTTCCAGTAAAGATTAAATCACCAGTTCTTAGCGTGATGAATTTCGATACGTATGAAATTATTCGATCAAAGGTAAATACTAGGTCTGTCGTATTGCCATTTTGGACAATCACATCATTTTTTTCAAGTTTAAACTTAATCTTGTTCAAATCTGCAAACTTATCTTTTGGAACAAATTCGCTTATTGGTGCAGAGCCATCAAATGCTTTCGCCATCTCCCACGGCATACCTTTATCCTTACAAATTCGCTGAAGATCGCGAGCCGTAAAGTCAATGCCAAGCCCTATTTCACTAAAGTAGCGGTGTGCGAATTTCTCGCTTATATTCCTGCCTAAACGATTAATCTTAAGAACTACCTCAAGTTCATAGTGTAAATCTTTGGTAAAATCCGGGTAGAAAAATGGTTTGTTATTTCTGATTATACTAGAATCGGGTTTAAGAAAAAAAACAGGAACCTCAGGAATTGGATTATTCATCTCCCTGATATGATCCATGTAGTTAAGTCCAATGCAAATGATTTTCATAGCAAATCCGTTTTAAACAACAAATATAAAGAATCGATTAAAATGTATATCTATAACTTAACCCAAATCCATCTTGCCCAATTAGAATAGGTGTTATTAAAGAAGATTTTGCAAAACTTGAATATCTTTTAGGTAAAATCATATGCCCTCGTGAAACAGCAATCTTACCGTAAGTGTATCCAATAGCAATGGCAAGTGGATAATCACTAATCCAATGAACACCATTATTTAGCATCGAAAAACCTAACAAACCCATAATTGTGTAACCTACAGGTTTTATGTACCGATTATCGGGATAGTTGCCAGATACAATTGTAACTGTTGCCATTACCGTTGCCAAATGCCCCGATGGAAAAGCGTCTAACTTAGACACGTTTTTTTGATAGTAAGCAGGATTTGGAAATGGACTCCATTTTCCTCCTCTCTGAGTGGCTTGAAATGGGCTTTCGCGACCAGTGATGCGTTTAATAAACTGGGTGGTAACTGCAAGTGTAATAAACATTTCGGCTAATTGTGATGATGTTTGAATAGCGCGATAATCCTTTGCTATTGCACCATATCCATAAAAACTACCCGCGATGACAATACTTGGCCAACCTTCACCTAAAAAATAAATTGATGAATTTAAGTTTTGAGGGATATCCAAAAGAGGGACTCTTAAACCTCCCATTTTTAAAGCCAAAACATTTTTTGATTTCCTTTCTGGATCAATATTTAGAAATCTTCCAAACTGTTGAGCTGCATCTATTATTGGTTGATCGAATGCAACCAAAACAGCTGTTCCTCCCAATATAACTCCTAGTTTAGGCAAGTTTTTCTTCCTGAAACTTATTTTGAAAAAGTCAACGAAATCTGAAGGGACATTTCTTACAAACTCCATAGTTCGGGGTTTGTAAAAAACCATGGCTGTTGAATTTCGTAAATCATAAATCTGAGCCTTTACCAATTTTACTGTATCGCGGTATGGCCTATATACAAGGGTATCCTTTCTTTCATTCGCATTGCTTTGGCTAGCAAACAAAAAGAGAAAAAATAGAATAACGATACTACGGTTTAGTGGAAATCGATTAGTATTAATTGCTATTTCCATCCCGCCTCCCATTTATTCAATTTATTTTTCTGAATATAGTTAGCAGATTGATAATATGTTATTGCCTCTTTTAACAGTTCATCATTAACAGGTTGCTCGATCATTTCACCCGTTAATCGATTAAAAGTATAGTAACGAGCCTTTTGCTGTGGACTTAGAATAGTAATACGATCATTCTTAATAAACCCTAACTTTTGATAGTTGGCAATAAATGCTCGTTCATCTGAAGGGGTCATTTTTAAAATATCTTTCCCGAAAAATTTACTTTTATAAGTCCAATTCATTAGGCCAAGCAGTGTTGGACCTAAATCAATTTGGCTTGCCAATTTATCGATTCGTTGGGGTTTAATCAAATTCGGATTATACATAATAAGAGGTATTTGATACTCTAAAACGGGTAACTCCGTTTGCCCGGAACTACCAGCGCAATGATCGGCAACAATAACAAAAATGGTATTATCAAACCAAGGTTTGGTTCTCGCTTTTTGAATTAATTCTCCAATAGCATAATCGCAATACTTAACAGCACCAACCCGACCACCTGGTGATTTAATGTCAACAAATCCATCGGGATAAGTAAATGGACGATGGTTTGAGGTTGTCATAGCTAGGTTTAGGAAAGGCTTTCCTTCTGCATACGACATATCTGCCTCTTTAATCACTCTTGTGAAAAGATCCTGATCGCATACACCCCACGCGTTGGCAAAAGTAATTTCACTTTCCTCCATCGAACGCTTATCCATAATTTTGTAACCATTATTCTCAAAGAAGTAGTTCATATTATCGAAATATCCATTGCCACCATAAATAAACTTAAGTTCGTAACCACGGGCTTTAAAAAGTTGTCCAAGAGAAAACATGTTCTCGCTATTGGGTCGTTTAATTACACTTTGACCAGGTTTAGGAGGTGCTGATAGTGCAACAGCCTCAAGTCCCCAAATAGTTCGTGTTCCAGTAGCATACAAATTGGAGAAAAATAACGAGCTGTTAGAAAGCGAATCGAGGTAAGGGGTAATTTTTCCACGTTTACTACCAAGATATTCAAGAAACTCACCGCTTAAACTTTCAACTGTAATCATTATAACATTGTACCTTTTCTCCTCGCGGTCAACTCCCTTAACCAATCTTGAAATATCATACAAATCTGTAGATTGATATTCACTATTCTCTGTTTTTAGTATTGAGCGTAGTTGAGTAAAACCCTCCTCATTAGGCTGAGTTTTGTAAAACATATTATAATCGAGTTCATTATTAAGGAACGCAGCAAAGATAGAGTATACACCGTTCTTGGCAAGCTCATTATTATATCGATTATCCGTTTTTTCAGCCCAAGAGTAACTAACGAATATAAATGACAACACAGGAAATATGAGCAAAATAGTTCCAACTGCTATTCTGCTTTTTAATGTAGTTTTTACCTGAAGGAATCGTTTTAAATAATCTTTCCTATATAAAGTGTATGTTAATGCAGCTGAAACTATTGTTAAAACAGTTATTATAGCGGGCATCGGATATGATTCTTTAATATTGCCAATAACCTCGGTTGTGTAGATCAGATAGTCAACAGCAATAAAATTGTAACGAACCCCAAACTCCTCCCAGAAGAAATACTCCGAAACACCATTGAATAGGAAAATATAGAACGTAATAAAGTAAAAAAAGTAAGTTATCCACTTGTAAGCACCTGAGCTATAAAACTTATAAGAAATAAAGGTTGAGAATAACACATAAGGAATCATAAAATATGAAAACGCAACAGTATCGAAAAACAATCCAACCCCATAAGCCCAGAGTATGCCTCCAATTCCAAGATTAACATCGTGAAACGACATGCTTAAGAGCACAGTTCGGCTAATAAACGAAATAATAATAAAAACAATATACAAAAGGAGAATACCTCCAAATCGGTTGTTGAATCCTATTTTCATAGATTATATTTTCGTTAAGATTTTTGTTGTATAATAAATATTCAAATATCAAACTGATATACACGCACTTACAATCAGTTCAATTATTTTAGGATTAGCAAATATATAACCCTTTATTCACTCTAGCAAGTAGATAGATATTAGAATATTTTAAGGATTTTAGAGTATCATATTCCCTTATACCTCCTATTTTGCAACTCAAAGTAGATGTGTATCTTTGGAACGATTTAAAAAATAATTATCAAATAATCATAAAGAATCCAATGCAAAAAGAAAAAATACTATTTCTAATTAACCCAATATCTGGGACTAAGAAGAAAGGCAACTTAGCAGAAACAATCCTTAAATTAATCGATCATTCAAAGTTTGAGGCAGAGATTCATATTACTCGCTTCAGGGGTGATGCCACGGAAGTTGTTCCATTAAAGATGGCCCAGGGTTTTAAAAGTTTCATTGCTGTTGGAGGGGATGGAACGGTTAATGAAATTGCCAAAGCATTGGTTGATACCGAGGGAATACTTGGAATAATCCCCATTGGATCGGGAAATGGACTTGCTCGTCACTTAAAAATCCCTATCAATGTTGAAAAAGCCATGATGCTAATTAACAATGGAAAAGTTGAAGCAATAGATTATGGCAGGATTAACGAAACCCCTTTCTTCTGTACCTGCGGTGTAGGTTTTGATGCTCACATCGGAAATGAATTTGCTAAAAATAAAGGTAGAGGGTTTATTACCTATATAAAGGTAACTATTTCTGACTTTTTCAAATACAAACCAAAGAGGTACAAGCTAAAAATTGATAATATTGGTAAGATTAAAACAAGAGCATTCTTAATCACTTTTGCCAACGCATCGCAGTATGGAAACAATGCCTATATATCACCAACTGCTGATATTCAGGATGGAAAACTCGATATATGTATTCTTTCGCCCTTTCGTTTACACAGAGCTCCAGGAATTGGGATACAATTATTTGCAAAGAATATCAACAGAAGCTCATTGATGCACACTGAACAAGCGAAAGAGGTTGTTTTAAAACGAAAAAAGGCAGGGGTTGTTCATTATGATGGCGAGCCCTGTGAAATGGGTAAAAAAATAAAAATAAGTATTGTCCCGAAGGGCTTAAACGTAATTATTCGCTAGTAAAAACCCCTTCAGAAATCTGAAGGGGTTTACTTATTCACTATTTCTGCTTCATTTTCAGGTATATCCCTGTAAGCACTCGTTTAGTATAAAGAGGGAAATCGCCATTCATCATCCAAGCGTAATAGCTCGATTCTTTTTCGAGAACTTCAACCACAGATTTGCCCTTGTGCTTGCCGAAGTTGAAAACTTCAACTCCATTCTCATCAAAAATGATTCTTCCTAAGAAGTCAACATTCTTGGTCTGAGCACTAAAATCGGCAAGAAAATCGACGTCATTCTTTAAATCGGGATATCTATCAAGTTGGGCTTTAAGAACATCATAGGTTGCCATTGAATCGGCACCAGCACTGTGCGCATTCTCCAGCTCCTTTTCACAATAAAACTTAAGGGCAGCAACTAGAGTTCTTTTTTCCATTTTATGAAAAATAGTTTGAACATCAATGAACTTGCGCTTCTTTAGGTCGAAATCGATATCTGCACGAAGAAACTCCTCCGCTAGCAATGGAAAGTCAAACTTATTCGAGTTAAAGCCTGCAAAATCGCACCCCTCAATAAACTGTACCAATGACCGACCAATCTCTTTAAATGAAGGTTCGTTCTTAATGTCCTCATCTGTGATTCCATGAATTGCAGTAGTTTCTGGAGGGATAGGTATTCCAGGGTTCACCCTTCTAACCTTCATCTCCTCTTTACCATCAATATGAATTTTCAGAACGGCAATTTCAACAATTCGGTCTCTAATAATATCAATACCTGTTGTTTCGAGATCTACAAAAACGATTGGATTCTTTATATTAAGCTTCATTTGAGGGATTTGTTAAAGGCTAAGGTTTAAGTAATAATAAAAGGCTGTTTCAAAACCTTTTAACAGTAAAACGACTTTTCCAATTTAAAATAATCTTCGAACTCGTTTATTCTGATAAAAATCTGTTCTGAAACAGCCTTTGAAATATCTATTTATAAAAATTATGCACTAATCATCATTGGCATTAAAAGCATAAGAATTTCTTCATCGGCGTTTTCGTTTGCCAGTGGGAAAATCAAACCGGCTCTAGATGGATCCGACAACGAAAGAACCACATCAGATGTTGAGATATTTGCAAGAATTTCGATTAGAAAAACTGATTTAAACCCAATCTCCATCTCATCGCCATCATACTGTGATTTCAACCTTTCGTAAGCTGAAATTGAAAAATCTAAATCCTGAGCCGAAACGGTTAGCTGATTACCGCTAAGCGTTAACTTAATTAGGTTACTTGCTTGGTTTGAATAAACAGCAACACGACGAAGTGCGTTGTACAGCTCGACCCTATCGACAGATAGTTTATTGGGGTTATCGGCAGGAATAACCGAGTTGTAATTTGGGTATGAACCCTCAACCAATCGGCAAACCAATGTGTAGTTCGACATGGTGAAAAGCGCATTCTTATCGTCGAATTCAAGCATAATAGCTCCACTCTCTTTACCAAGGATATTCTTTAATAGCGATGCTGGCTTTTTGGGTAGAATGAATGATGAATCGGAATCTGATTGAACATCTTTGCGACGATATCTAACCAGCTTATGTGCATCTGAGGCAACGAAAGTAAGGCTATTTTGAGCCAATTCCATAAGTATACCATTCATTACAGGGCGAAGTTCATCATCGGCAGTTGCAAAAATTGTTTTTGAAATACCTTGCAAAAGAACTTCGGTTGAGACCTTAACGGTTACCTTACGCTCTGGTTTTAGCTCAGCACGTACAGGAAAATCCTCGGCAGGTTGACCTACAATATTGAATTGTCCGTTTTCGGAATGAACAACGATTCCCAAGTTCGATTGGTTGATATCGAAAGTTAAAGGCTGTTCGGAAAATTCCTTTAGCGTATCAACAAGAATGCGGAACGGAATTGCAACTGAACCATCCTCTTGAACATTTTCGAGGTGAATACGAGTAGAAAGTGTGGTTTCTAAATCCGATGCGGTTATCTCCAACTCATTCCCTTCAAGTTTGAAAAGAAAATTATCGAGAATTGGTAAGGTGTTTTTATTACTAATTACCCTGCTTACAATGCTAAGATGACTTAACAGTTCGGTACTTGATACAACGAATTTCATCTGTTATATTTTTTAATGATTATTTAGTTTATTGTCAAAAATTATATCTTTTCGCTTAATTTATAAAGAGTTTCAGGATCAATATCTGCTTCGTTATCCCACTCTATGGTATCAAAACTCAAATGAACAGTATTGAATAGTTCGACCTCATTAAGTTCCTTAAATATTCCATTGTTTAAGAATGGATTCATATCAAATTGTCGCTTCTCTCCATTCTCAAATGTAAGTAAAAGCTTAAAATTATTAATTGGTTCAACTGCTTTAACTGCAAAATACATTTTCTATTATTTAAGTGGTTCAATAGCAAAAGGTTTCTCACCATTCTGGCATAGCTTCCAATCAGCGATTAACTCATCCTTATGAATCTCAATCCACGCTAAAACTAATTTTAATTGTTTTGAAGGAATGTTTCCCTGAATCGTATCACCATTATTTATTCCAATTACGGCAGTACTTTCTTGGTAATAAACATGAATATGCGGCGGATTATGTTCGCTTGGAGCATAGTACATTCTAACAATTATCCCAAAGAACATTGATAACGTAGGCATATTCAAACATTTAAATTACAAAGATACTATTCATTTTCTCCGATATCAAACCTATAGTTTGAACTTCGCTAATCATAAAAGAACAATTTTGAACTCTTAATACCTGAGAATCAAAGATATTACTTCTACGATTTCAACTACCAATAATACAAATTTTTACCAACAAGGACAAAGGAATGCTCTAGTTTTTAAATCGAAAAGATGATAAGTCCTTAAGCACAGGGTCAAACGCTGTATAATTTGCAATGGCAATAATTGCATCATTGTTGAATGATATGTACAATCGGTTAAGGTCAAACTTAATAGTCCTACCGAATTCATCGCGATACTCATCAACAGGAATTGGATAGGTTTTGAGTACAAGCCTATTATTATTGGTTAGCGTAATGGTAAATATCTGATCGGGTTGAGAAAGCACTATTGCAGCTCTTTCTGATGTTGAAGTTTTACCCAATATTTTATCGAATGAAAGATCGGTTAAACATAATACGAAATTAGCAAGGCTAGCGGTATCAAACTTCTCTATATTTCTATCGAAGTATGAAGCTTTTAGATGAATCCCTTTTTTATCCAAAGAAACAGAAAACGATTTCTCAGGTGAGTTGGGTATTTCAACATCGATGCGGGCTATTTGGCTAATCTCTGCAATAAATAACCTGTTACTTTTCCAATAATCGGGATCGAGAACAAAAAGAGATGCAATATTTCCTTTAAAACCTGGAATTTGAAGCGTAAAGCACATTTTTGAACTCTTAAGCTTCCCAATTGCACCCAATTTCAAGGTTTCGGTAAAATGAATTGTATAGCTCTTTATGATTTTTTCGTTTTTAAATATATTAACCTTTGTCCCCTTTGCTTCAAGGGCTTTACCGAGGCTGTCGCTCACCGTTTTAGCAACGGGTATTCCCGCCTCAATCCGAGTAATAACATTCAGAAGAGCCTTAACAGCATCGCTCCTCGTTTTATAGTTCCCGTTGAGCATCCAACCTTCGTTGGTTCGATTAAGATTTATTGATAATGAATCGTTTCCAAAGGAAATTGATGTGATTTCAGAAGTATCAATTACTCCAAAATTTTTATTTGATGGATTTATCGTTCCTGAACTAAAATGAAAAATATATAGGTAGATCGCAATCGCAAAAAGTGCAATAAACCAAATGTATTTTCGAATAAAAACGATAACAGTCATTATTAAAATTTTAAAACTATCTGGTAAATCTTCTTTTTCTAATGTAAAGCCAAATTAAACCACCAATAATTAAAATTACTGAAGGAGTGATAAGGTTAAAAAGTTGCCAAGCAAATCTCGATTCGGTAATCTTCTTTTTATCGAGCAGGCGTAGCTTAAAATCACGAATTCGAAGGTTCATTAAGCCTCTATCATCATCGAGATACTTAACCATGTTCATCACCAAATCCTTATTACCAAAGGTTTGCTTAGTGTAACGATCGTAACCCAATGGTGAGATAAAAGCGCCATCGGCTCGGCGGCGAACATCATTTCTGATAATATCTGCGTCGGAAACAACTATCATTCGTGTCGATTCGCTTTTAGCCTTGAATTCAAAAGGCTTCCCATGGTTTAACTTCGATAAAGGCCTATTCTGAAATGCTGATTCAAATGTTCCCTCAAGTAAAACAGCAACTGGTATATTGGATCGCCTAAATTCTCGCTCCAATGGTGATCTTGTAACCTCGCCCAGATTTACGAATAGCGGTATATTTAAAGTTCGTGAATTTTGTGAGGTGGTTAAAAGAATCATTTTTTTTATATTTCCATCTCCACCTACTGTATCGATTGGGCTAATAAATTGAGTCTTAATCATGTTTAAGTTTCGGGTAATTGAGCTATTGCCCGACGCTGATAAAAGCGGATAGTAAACCCAAGGTGATGCAGCAAACTTTGGTTCTTGACCAGGCAAAGAGGTGTTAACAGGTATAAGTGCGCACTGTAAATCCTGAATTAACGATAGGTTCAACCTTGCGCCATAACGGAAAAGCTGGTCTTCGAGATTATGCTGATTTATATTGGCTAAAGTAGTTGCTCCCTGCGAAAGGCTATCGATGCTTACCGTAACAGGATCGACAAACCATAAAACCTTTCCACCTTTCATTATGTACTGATCAATAACCAGCTTATCAGCTTCAGGAACAGGGCTGATTGGGCCTGCAATAATTACAACGCTGTAGGGTTCAAGCGCAGCGATATCGCCATTAATCTCAACCCTATAAGTATCATAGTACTCTGATAACTTCTTATCTATATCGCCCGATTCATATTGATCTAATTCTCCATGACCCTGAATAAAAGCTAACTTGGGTAACTTCTCTGTTTTTAGCTTTAAAACGGCATCGATAAGATAAAATTCAAAATTCTGTATGGATAGATTGATATTCTCATCGCCTGATTGAGCAGGATTATTATGAAGTAGGTTTACCGAAATCTCTTTTCCCTTATATGATATAATAACGCCAGGATAAAGTAGCTTTTGTGTTTTACCACCATCCTTTTCGCGAACCTGAATATTGGTTGGCTCCAACCCTTTATCGATTAAATCCTTAAACAATACATCACGCACCTTTGGATCGGTACTTTCCGATGGGTTTATAAACTCGTATTGAATATTCTCGCCTGCATAAACCCTAAACTCATCTAAAGTTTCTTTAAGTGATTTTTGCATCCGCTTAAAACCGATGGGCATGTCACCATCGAGATAAATCTTTATGTAAACAGCATCGTTTAAATCCCTTAGAGTGTTCTTCGTAATATCAAAAAGAGTATACCTTTTTTCGGATGTAAGATCGATTCTGCTATAAATAATACTTGATATGTAGCTGATAAAGATTATGGCCGTAATTGCTACAATTAGCTGAACTATATTTCTTTTTTTTTCTTTGTAGGGCATGTTAAAAGTAAATTTGATTTACCATTTTCTGCTTTGAATTCTGATACGAGTTGCAATGATAAAAAATGATGACAGACAAGCAAAGTAAACTACATCGCGGGTATCGATTACTCCCCGGCTCATTGAGCTGTAATGCTCGTTTATTCCTAACTGAACAAGAAAATATTTAAACTCGGAAAATATTCCAACTGAAGCGATGGAGTCAAATCCGCTAAAGATAAAGAGCGAGATAACAATGGCAAGTAAAAACGAAACAATCTGATTATCGGTGAAACTCGATGCAAAAACTCCAATAGCGGCATAAGCTGCAGCTAGAAAGAAAAGTCCAATAAATGAACCCCAAGTACCTCCGGTATCGATATTACCAACTGGACTTCCTAATAGATAAATTGAAAAGAAGAAAATTAGCGATGGAATTAATATCAGCAAAACGAGTAAAACCGATGCGAAATACTTACCCAGTACAAGCTTGATATCGCTAATTGGGCGGGTAAGAATCAGCTCAATTGTTCCATTCTTTTTCTCCTCGGCAAACGTTTTCATGGTAATTGCAGGAACGAGGAAGAGGAAAACCCACGGTGCAATGATAAAGAGAGTTTCAAGGGTTGAGTATCCGCTATCTAGAATATTCATTGAACCAGGGAAAACCCATATAACAAGTCCATTTACAACAAGAAATAGTGCCGCTGCAATGTATCCGGTTAACGATGAAAAGAAACCACTTACCTCTTTATAAAATATTGCAAACATTGATAATGAATTTTTAAATCAAATTTAAACGCTTACAGTTTAGTCTTTGCAGAATCAATCTTAATCGAGTCAATTTTCTCAATATCCCCATCAATTATTGGAGAAGATGGCGCAACTTCGGTAATATTTACAATTTTCACACCTTTATAATAATAGTTTATTATTTTATCGTATTTCCAGCCTTTTAACGCCATTTGCATTGCTCCCTCCTGACATAAACCAACACCATGACCATATCCATGCCCAATGATCCTAACTTCACCCTTACGAACCTGAACAGAGAAAAAGGCGGAACGAAGACTAAAGTGAGTTCGGAATTGAATCATTGGAATTTTCTGATTTAATATGGGATAATATACAGGACGTCCAACTGGCTTAAAGTTGAATTGTTTTATATCCGTAATAAGGGTTGTATCAACCCCTTTTGTTTGAAGAAACGCTTTCCAATTCTTAAGCGTAATTGCTACCTCCCAATTAGCATTACGTGTGCCTGTGCAATACTTATCCTCAACCGAAACAAGGTAAGGTTTTGAGGTTAGCCACACATCCTGTGAATTGGCAGTAAACCCACCACAATTAGAATGAAATGCTGCTGTTATAAACTGTTTCGATGTATCGATAATTACCTCACCTTCAGTTGCAAGCGTGGCTTCATAAATACTCTTATCAAATCCGATAAATCCTTTATATGCTTGGCAATGCGTTCCATCGCAAAGATTAAAACCTTCTCCTTTATGCTTTTCGAGATGACCCAAGGCAAAAGTTCGAGCAATTAACGACTGAGCCTTGTAGAATTCATCCTCCCTGTTTGGGCCAGATTCAGCCTCAACAACACATGAAATGTACTTCTCACGATCAATCAAATTGATGGTCATCAACCGGTTAAACTCAACATAAAAACTAATATTATCGTTATACTTTCGAGCAGGAAACGATGGAAGTATTGGCTTAACTCTGATAACGTCCTCCCCCGATTGCCCAACAATAGATATTCTTGCCCATGTTCCGAGATTCGAATTCGCATCACGAACCAGAATAGAATCACCAACTTTGCTTAAATAGATTATTTGATCGGTTAAAAGTCTAATTTCGCCTTTGGCAGTAATCAGCTTATAATTACCCGCTGTAGGAGTTATAAGAACCGTATTTAAGCTTAAGTCGTTAAAAAGGCTGATGCTGATTTTTTGTGAATAGCTATTTGTGCTAAACAAAAAAACTAATATGATTAAAATCGTACGATTCATTACACCCTCACAATTAACTCGTTAATAGACTCACAACCCTTGCTCCAACTCGTTCTGAAGCTCCCTCGCCGCCTAAAATTTCTTTTAACTTTGCAAAGTCCTTAAGCATCTCATCTCGCTTAGGATTTCCAGGTAAAAGTGCCGACGCCTCTTTGTATAATCTTGTTGAATTCAAATCGTACTGCTTAAGCTCAGTAACCACTTCACGGTTCATATTCAAATTAACTAGCGAAATATACTTAACCTTGATGACAATCCATGCGATGAGCATCGACAAGAAACCTCCTTTATAGCATACTACCTCGGGTGTATCGAGCAAAGCTGATTCCAAAGTAGCCGTACCAGATGTCACCAGTGCTAATGTGCTATGCTTAAAAAGTTGATAGGTTTGATGGTAAGCTATTGAAACAGGCGTATCCTTAATATACTGTTGATATACATTAAGGTTAAGCGAAGGTGCACCTGCAATTACAAACTGATATTCAGGAAACCTCTCAACCATCTTCAACATTTCGGGCAGATTATACTTAATCTCCTGCTTTCGGCTCCCAGCGACAAGCGCAATAATTGGCTTTTCGGATAGGTTATTGAGCTTAGTAAAATCGTTGAACGATTGATCCTTATTAAGTTTTAAATTAATTGCATCGATGGAAGGATTACCTTCAAAAATTGGCTCGATGGAATGTTTTCTGAAATATTCAATTTCAAAGGGGAAGATGATGAATAGTTGATCTACGTATCTTTTTATGATTTTAACTCTTGATTCATTCCAAGCCCAAACCTTTGGGGCAATGTAATAGAATACTTTAAGCCCTGCTTCTTTTGAGAATCGAGCAATCCGAAGATTAAAACCAGGATAATCAACCAAAATAACAACATCGGGTTTATAGGCAATGATATCCTCCTTGCAGGCCTTTAGGTTTTTAGAGATAGACCTTATATTCATTAATACCTCAAGAAAACCCATAAACGCCATGTCGCGATAATGCTTAACAAGGGTTCCACCTTGCGCCATCATCAAATCGCCACCAAAGAAACGGAAATCAGCATTTGGATCCTTTTTTTTAATCCCAAGCATCAGGTTTGATGCGTGTAAGTCGCCAGAAGCTTCGCCTGCAACAATATAATACTTCATTTATTTAACTTATAGATTAAAATAAGGTTATTGTTAACCAAAAATTTTAAAACCAAAAACAACCAAAGCTAATAATATTGTTGCGGCCAATGTACCCTTTGCTGCGCTCAATCTATTCAACCAAATGAATAAAAAGAATAAACCTGCATTTGGGATTACTGCCAAACTAAGGATTTGCGAGAAAAAATTTTTTGCCATAATCATCTCATAGTACGAAACAAAACTATGCTTCGGATAAGCAAAAAGATAGATAAAAAATAATGTTATAGCAGGTATAATCAGCCCCAACAAAAGGCCAATCCATTGTTTATCAATTTTTTGCAACATATTTTTGATCGTTAATTGTAAAATTCCAACTTTTCAACCGTTCTAACTCCTGATATCTAGTAAGATCAATGGTTATCGGCACAATCGAAATGTAACCATTTGCTAATGCCCATTCATCGGTATCAACCGCATCGGGTTCATTATTATGAAAATAGCCAGTAAGCCAGAAGTACTCCTGTCCACGAGGATCCGAGCGCTTGTCGAACTCCTCTTTCCAAATTCCGCTATTCTGACGACAAACTTTTATCCCCTTTATATCATCAACCTTTAATACTGGAAAATTAACATTTAGGCATGTTCCATTGGATAATCCATTGTCTAGTACATTCTGAACAACAACTCTTCCAAACTGAACTGCTGCTGAAAAATCGGGGTTACTGGAATAATCAAGCAACGAAAAACCGATTGATGGAATATTATAAAGGCAGCCCTCGATAGTTGCAGCCATAGTGCCCGAATAAAAGATGCTAACCGATGAGTTAGATCCATGGTTAATACCCGATACAATTAAATCGGGTGGTATTTGGAAGAGCTGATTCATGGCCAATTTTACGCAATCAACAGGAGTTCCATTTACCGAGTAGAGCTCAACATCATCAGCTCGTTTTCTTCTCTTGAGTCTTAGCGGAGTTTTAATGGTTATTGCATGCGACATTCCTGAATTGCCCTCTTCGGGGGCAACAACAATTACTCTACCGAATGGTTTAACCATCTCGATTAACGCCTCAATCCCACTCGCACGAAAACCATCATCGTTGGTAACCAATATTACCGGTCTTCTTTCCTTAGTACTATTCTCCATCGCATTAACAGTTGAATGGCAAAGATATTTAAAACATATCAAGGTGCAATAGAAAAAATAAATGAATAAGGTTGATGGATTGCAGTTTCAGCCTTGATTCAAAGATTGAGAACTGCTTAAGGACTGTAAAATTGATGTTGGAATACTAGGATTAATTATAATTTAAATACGCAACCAAACCAGTAATACTTTACCTTGATTTTCATCTCAATGAAAATAATCTCAATCCTACGAAACATTTGGGATAACAAACTCAACCAAGGTCCCCTTACCCAATTCGCTTTGGATGGAAATATTTCCTTTAAGGAGTTCAATATTCTTTTTAACTATGGTTAGGCCTATACCAGCACCTTCAAATAGTCTTGTTGATGAATTGTTAAATTTTCTGAACTTATCAAAAACGCTATTTATATCCTCGGGATTTATTCCAGAACCTGTATCCTGAACAAAAAATTTAATTCCTTGATCGCTTGTATTTACACCAAAACTTATTTGACCTTTCTCTGTAAATTTGATTGAATTTTCGATGAGTAAATCAAATAGTTGAATCATTATTTGGGAATCAATTTCAATTGCCTTATTACTATCGTTATCTAGCTTGCAGTTTAACTTGATCATGAGATCATTCTGATCTATTACCTTACTGTATTTTACTAAAAGTTCCTCAAGTAAGGAATTGATTGTACAAATACTCGGTTTCGCGATAACATCATTATTTTCGAGCTGTGCGAGGTAAGTAATATTATCAAAGAGCTTAACCAAGTTGTTTCCACCATTTGAAATTTCTTTCAAATATGCTTTTATCTCTTTCTTATCATCCATGTATGTTCCAAGCAAATTTGAGTAACCGATTATTGCATTAAGTGGAGTCCTAACCTCGTGCGACATGTTTGCAAGAAATAAGGTTTTTAGCTTATCCGATTTTTCTGCTTCATCCTTTGCATTTTGCAACTCAGCCGTTCGGAGATGAACGAGTTTCTCTAATCGAATATTCGCTTCTCCTTTCATCAGGAGCAAGCGGTAAATTAGAATAATCACAACAACTCCAATAAGAATTATTGCCAAAAAGCTAAGTTTCATTATCCTTTGCTTCTCTAGTTCAGCATTCTGAAGCGAATTATTTGCTTTGAGAAGCGCAATTTCCTTATCCTTTTTCTCAGTTTCGTAAAGCATTTTAAACTGGGAAATCTTGTTAGCATTTTCTGTGGTTAGCAAGCTATCCTTTAGGTTATTGTAACGACTATTGATTTCTGCAAGATTACTATAGCTCTTAGTTTTTGTATATAAATCAATTTGACACTTCAATACCTCAATCTCTAATTCTTTCGAATTTACCTTATTAACAATTAGCTTTGATTTATCGATGTACGATTTTGCCAATTCGAATTGTTCAAGCAGGATGTGTGCACTTGCAATATTGATCAGAATAATTGCCTGTTCATAAAGGTTTTTGAATTCTTGGCTAATCTTAAGCGATTTCTGGAAGTAATTAATTGCCTCAGCATACTTTTTATTCTCGATTAATAAATTACCAATATTGTTATAGTTCGATGAAAGGGTTTGCCGCCGATTAAGCTTTAGATTTATTTCTAAAGAACGGTTGTAGGCAATAAGTGCGGAATCATACTTGCCAAGAGCCCTATAGGCCAGCCCAATATTGTTGTAATTAAGAGCAAGCTGAATCTTATTATTACTTGTAATGTTAATCTCCTTCGATAGGTTAAAGAATTTTAATGCCTCTGCGAACTGCTTCATCCTATGGTAGACCAAACCAACATTGTTATATACACTCGAAAGATTATTTTGATTCCCTGTTGCAAGGCTAATACTGTAGGCTTTTAAATAATAATCCAACGCTCTGGGATACTCGGAGATGTAGTAGTAGGAAACACCAAGTCGCTTGTAGGATGATGCTAAACGATTTGAATCTTTTATTGAAATCGATTGTTTTTCTGCTTCAAGAAGGTACTTAATTGCTTTAGAGGGATCGCTCGTAGATAGTCTTTGTCCTAAATCCAATAAGATGTCAACTTTTGTAGTATCAATTTTAGAACTATTGAGCTCTCTCTCCAATGAATCTACTTTGTTGCTCTGTGCATGCAAGGCAATGCACCAAATTGCAAGAATTAATAGTGATGAAATTTTTCGAATCATAATTGAACTCGATTAAATTCTTAAATCAACTCCTTAAAATTAAAAAAAACTTAATTAGTACAAGTTAAATTACGATTAAAAATTTAAAATGAGCATTATCTTTTCCAATAATTTAGATGCTAATGCTTCAGCACCGTAATAATCGCTCATACTATCCAATGGGTTTGTAATACTTATGCTTGTTTCGTTGTTCTTAATAGAGCGAACTACAAATTTTAATGGTACCTCATTAACCAACAAATTATCGATTTTAAGGACATCTTTCATAAAGTTTGGATGAAAGAACAGCACTTGTCTTAGCTCACCTATTTGCACCCCATGCTTGGAAAGTATTTCCGTGGTGTTTATTTCGTGTAAAATCATAAAACCATTAGTAACTATATTCGCCCTTAAAGCATTAATAGCCTCATCAAAAGGTTTATTAACTGCAACTTCAATAATTGATGATTTCATTTTTCGCTAATTTGAATTACTAAATCAAAAATCATCAGCGTTGCAGATATACAACACTGATGATTTTTAGTTATTCGATAAATACCAGTTCTTTACTTATCTGGATTTAATATAATCGGCATACTCTTTTTAGTATCCATAATTATCAGCTTTGCATTAGGTGATGTTGCAATTGCTTTAATCATCTCGTACTGTAGCTGCTTATCGCTTAGCCCAGTGCTTAATATCTTCTGATAATCGGCAATACCCTGCGCCTCAACCCTTTTACGCTCAGCCTCTTGTCTCTCTTTCTGAAGAACAAAAGTCATTTTTTGAGCATCCTGTTCAGCGTTTATCTTCGATTCAATTGTTGTTCTTACTGATTCAGGTAGTGTAATATTCCTAACCAAGAGCTGCTCAAGGAGCAATCCTCGATCTTTAAAATCCTTCTCTATGGTATTAAAAATCTTTGCTTGAAATTCATCCCTTTTAGTTGAGTATAAAGCAACTGCATCATAATATACAGCATTGTCCCTAATCTTGGTTCTACAGATTGGACGAACAATTGTGTTTTTATAATCGGTTCCGATTTCTTTTAGTATACGCGGTGCTTCATTCGAAATAACTCTGTATAAAACTGTTAAATCAACAACTACCTCAAGTCCATCGGCCGTTAAAACTCGGATAGCATCATCGCCGCTTACATCGCCCTCGTCGTGTTTTCCCGACATGGTATAATTCTGGGTTCGGATATCGAAGGGAACAACTTGGACTAATGGGTTAATAAAGTTTAACCCGCTCTCAAGGGTACTGCTACTAACCTTACCAAAAAGTTTTTGAACACCAACTTGGCCTGGTTCAATCTGAACTAGTGATGAAATAAGACCTCCAATGATCAATATTGCTACACCAACAATTTTCACTGTCTTGCTGTGAATTCGAATCTGGGGCTCCGCTTTTGCAATTGCAAAACCAACAATTATTACAATAATTCCTATTACAATTAGGATCATGGCTTATAATTTTAATGGATTAATAATAGAATTTAAACTATGTAAATATACTCAAAGCTTTGGTATTGTTTTTGAAATTCCAAGACTAAAGTTGGTATAAATATTTTTTATGACTATCGGGAAAGATAAACAAATTGATTATATTACAGAAAAACTTTTGATGTGAATCTAATCAAATTTATCGAAAACTTTCCGGATGAAGCATCCTGTAAGTTGAAATTCAAGGA
>JANYLA010000124.1 GCA_025361485.1 Bacteroidales bacterium | reverse complement strand
CTTTCGGGGTCGAAGCCAATATTGTGGCCTTATCCGGTATTGCTATTGCCATTGGTGTAATGGTCGACATTGGAATTGTTGATGTGGAAAATATTCTGAGGCACTTGGAGATGCCCGAAAATCATGGAATACGAGGCAAACAGCTAATGTCGGTTATATATCAGGCAACAACTGAGGTAAGAGATGCAGTAGTAACTTCGATTGCAACAACCATTGTGAGTTTTCTTCCTGTATTTGCAATGCAAGCAGCCGAAGGAAAACTATTTCATCCATTGGCTTTTACAAAAACATTTGCTTTAATATCAGCATTTATTCTAGGAATTGTTGTGCTGCCTACATTGGTGCATATCTTCTTTAATATACGAATTGATACAAAGAAAATTCGTAAAGTTTTAAATGGCTGCATAATTGCAGCGGGAATTGTATTTGTTATTCTTTGGCAAACTTGGCCTGCATTAGCGCTAATTGCTCTTGGAATAAACAATCTAATGGAATATCGTTGGCATGAAAAACGTAAGGAGTTCACAAATTATATCAACATTGCTATAACAGTTCTTGTTGCTACTTATTACCTCACAATAGAGTGGCTGCCATTGGGTGCACACAATAGCATATTGATAAATTACCTATTTGTTACTGGAATTATATCAGTAATTCTTATACTCTTAATGTTGATGGTGCATTTCTACGTTCCAATTCTCAACTGGGGTTTACGCAATAAATGGAAATTCCTATTACTCCCTGCTTTCACTCTATTCTTTGGTCTTTTAGTATGGCAAGGCTTCGATAAGATATTTGGAAGTGTAGCAAGTGGATTTGAAAAAATTGGCTGGCATAGTATCAGACAAACATCGGTTTGGGAAGGAGCGATTAAAATATTCCCTGGTACTGGTAAAGAGTTTATGCCATCGCTCAATGAGGGTTCGTTCCTGCTAATGCCAACAAGTATGCCCCATTCGAGCATTGAAAAGAATTTAGAGTACATCGAAATATTAGATAAACGCTTATCGGCTATTCCTGAAGTGGAAGTTGCTGTTGGTAAATGGGGACGTGTAAATTCTGCCCTTGACCCAGCACCTGTTCAGATGTTCGAAAATACCATTAACTATAGGTCGGAATATATCTTGGATGAAAATGGTCACCGAATGCAGTTTAAGGTTGATAAAAATGGTAATTATATTTTAAAAAATGGAACAAAGTACAATCCTGAAAAAGAGACTTTTAAAATAGTTCCCGCCGATAGCCTTATCCAAGAACCAAACGGAGAATATTTCCGACAATGGAGGCCACAAATTAAGAAGCCATTGGACATTTGGAACGAGATTGTGAAAGTTACCAATATTCCAGGTTTAACCTCTGCACCTAAACTACAACCTATTGAAACTCGATTAGTGATGCTTTCAACAGGAATGCGTGCTCCAATGGGTTTGAAAGTGTATGGTCCCGATTTGGAATCAATAGAAAAAGCAGGGATGATTTTTGAGCAAGCATTGAAGGATGTCCCATCGGTTAAGCCCTCTTCAGTGTTTTACGACCGTGCCGTTGGTGCGCCGTACATCGAGATAAAACTCAACCGCGAAGCAATGGCTCGATACGGTATGACCGTAAGCACGGTTCAGGAAATTCTTCAAGTAGCCGTTGGTGGAATGTCACTTAGCAGCTCTGTTGAAGGACGTGAGCGATTCCCAATGCGTGTGCGGTATGCTCGTGAGCTAAGGGATAATCCAGAGGATATGAAGCGCATCCTTATTCCAGCAATGAATGGCGTTCAAATACCATTAAGTGAAATTGCTGATATTGATTATACAAGGGGTGCTCAGATGATTCGAAGTGAAAATACATTCCTTGTTGGTTATGTTATTTTCGATAAAGTGGAGGGCAAAGCCGAGGTTGACGTTGTTGAAGAAGCGGCTAAAATTTTAAAGAAAAAGATAGATTCTGGTGAAGTAAAACTTCAGGCTGGTATATCCTACAAATTTGCAGGAAACTATGAACAGCAATTACGAGCAACTAAAAGGTTGGCTATTGTTATCCCAATAAGCCTTATACTGATATTTCTTTTATTGTATTTCCAATTCAAAACGGTTACAGCATCGTTCATTCATTTCTCGGGAGTATTTGTTGCTTTCGCTGGAGGTTTTATAATGATTTGGCTATACGGACAGGATTGGTTTATGAACTTTGCTGTTGCAGGAATAAATCTACGTGATCTGTTCCAAATGCATCCTATAAACTTGAGTGTGGCGGTCTGGGTAGGATTCATTGCCCTGTTTGGTATTGCTACCAACGATGGGGTAATTATGGGTACTTACATCCATCAGGTATTCGAGCAAAAGCATCCTAAAACAGTTCAAGAAGTTCGAGAAGCAGTGGTTATAGCCGGGAGTAAACGTGTCCGTCCGGCAATGATGACAACTGCTGTAGCCGTTATTGCACTATTACCAATTCTGACATCAACAGGTAAAGGGGCAGATATAATGGTTCCAATGGCAATACCTACATTCGGGGGTATGGTTATTCAAGTAATGACCGTTTTTGTAGTTCCAATGTTTCAAGCAATGTGGAGAGAAAATATTATTAAACGCAAAGACACAAAGGCGCTAAGCTAATTCTAATAATTCATTGCGTCTTAGAGGCTTCGCTTTCAAAAAGAGAAAATATGAAAACACTTTATTTATACATTACATTATTTCTGATCAGTTTTTCTGCGTTTGCGCAGGATTCATTGCTCAATTATCTTGAAATAGCCGCCAAGAATAACCCAACCGTTTTGCAGAAATTTAATGAGTATCAGGCTGCATTACAAAAAGTGCCGCAGGTAGGCAGCTTACCTGACCCTGAACTAAGTCTAGGAGTTTTCCTTAGCCCAATGGAGTTGATAGGCGGTAATCAGGTTGCCGATATTCGATTGATGCAGATGTTCCCTTGGTTTGGTGTGCTTAAGAATGCTAAAGATGAAATGAGTTTGATGGCAAAAGCCAAATACGAATTGTTTCGTGATGTCAAACTGCAAGTTTTTTATGATGTGCAGCGCACTTGGTATGAGTTGTACAAAGTTCAACAGGATATTCAAATATCTGAAAGAAACATTGAGATTCTGCATACCATAGAAAGAATATCATTGGTAAGATTTAAAGCAGCACCAGCAGGTGGTAATAGTTCTTTATCAAGTATTAATTTAACTAAAGATAATTCTCAAGGTATTTCTACTAGCACATCAGGAATGCAAAGCATGAGTAACAATTCAGGTGATGTTTCAGGTGCAGCATCCGCTCCATCTTCTTCAATGCAAAGTAGTACTATGGGTTCATCTTCTGGAGGTTCTGGGTTGGTTGATTTATATCGGATTCAAATTGAAATTGGAGATCTTGAAAACAATATTGAATTATTGAAAAATCAACAAAATACCATTACTGCTAGGTTTAACAGTTACCTAAATAGACCTGTAAATTCAACAGTCTCGTTACCTGAAGTTTTAGCATCTGACACTTTATCAATTCCTCTTTTGGCTGTATCCGATAGCATGCTTGCCAATAATCCAATGCTTGGAATGTTAGAATACGAAAAGCAATCAATTGAAGCACGTAAGAAAATGGTTAAACGTATGGGATATCCAATGATTGGTTTGGGATTGAACTATTCTCTTATCAATAAAAACCCAATGTCAACCTCATCGATGAATGGTAAGGATATGATTATGCCCATGATAACGGTTACCTTACCAATTTATAGGAAGAAATATAATGCAATGCAAACCGAAACCGAACTCATGAAAGTTGCCACTGAGAATGGATACAAAGCCACAGCGAATTTGTTACAAACGGAGTATTATCAAGCCTTGCAATTATACCAAGATGCCCAACGTCGTATTAAACTTTATAGCAATCAAAGTCAATTGGCAAAAAAGTCTCTAGATATTACCATTAAAAGCTATTCAGCGTCAGGCTCAAGCTTAACAGATATTTTACAGATTCGTCAACAAACGCTCAGCTATGAGTTTAAACATATTGAAGCATTAACCGATTATAACACAGCAGTTGCATGGTTAAAACGATTGATGGCGCATTATCAAATTCAGTAACCACGATAAAATTCATACTATGAAAAACATATTTTCAAACAATTACTTCAGATATAGCCTTTTCGCTTTAGCGGGACTCTTCTTGGGCTGGTTGATATTTCATTCCTCAAATAAAGTTGAGGTTAAACCGCGATTAGTCATTCAGGAGAGCAAGACAACAATATGGACATGTGCTATGCATCCTCAAATTCGCATGCCGGAACCTGGTAAATGCCCTATTTGCGGGATGGATTTAATTCCACTCAGCCAAAGTAGTTCACCGGTTGACCCCGATGCAATTCATTTAACCCAAGAGGCAATAGCACTTGCAAATGTGTCGACATCGGTTGTGGCACACCAAAAACCAATTAAAGAATTGCGGCTTTACGGTAAAATACAAGCCGATGAACGTTTACTTCAAAGTCAGGTTGCTCATATTCCTGGTCGAATAGAAAAGTTAATGGTAAACTTTACTGGCGAACTTGTACATAAAGGTCAAACGCTTGCTGTCATATATTCGCCTGAACTAATTACTGCACAACAGGAACTCCTTGAAGCACTAAAAACCAAACAAACTCAACCTGAGATATACGATGCTGCAAAAGAAAAATTACATCAGTGGAAATTAACTGATTATCAGATTGCTAATATTGAAAATTCAGAGAAAATTCAAAATAATTTTGATGTCATATCGAATTCTACCGGAATTGTAACCTCAAGGCGTATCAATAACGGCGATTATATCTCGCAAGGCTCTGTTTTATACGATATTGCTGACCTTTCGAATGTTTGGATAATGTTTGATGCCTACGAAAGCGACTTACCTTTTGTTAGTATTGGTGATAAAATCAACTTTACAGTTCAGGCTATACCTGGTGAAAACTTTTCGGGCAACATTATTTTTGTAGATCCAGTAATAAACCCAAGTACTCGAATTTCAAAGATTAGGGTTGAAATTAGCAATCAATCAGGAAAACTAAAACCCGAAATGTTTGTAACAGGAATTCTAAATGCAAATCTTAGAGAATATCAGAATAGCTTAATAATTCCTCGCTCCGCAGTACTTTGGACTGGAAAACGCTCCATCGTTTATGTAAAGCAAAAAAATTCTGACGAACCTGTTTTCAAAATTCGTGAAATTGAACTTGGGCCGTACCTAGGTAATAGTTATGTTGTATTAAACGGGCTAAACGTGGGTGAAGAGATAGTTACTCAAGGAACTTTCAGTATTGACGCTGCAGCCCAACTTGAGGGGAAACCAAGCATGATGAATCCAAAGGGAGGCGAAACCAATACAATGCCTGGAATGGATATGACGAATGAATCAAAATCTAAAGCGGATGAGAGCATGTCGGGAATGGATATGTCGAATAGCTCTTCATCTGAATCCATTCAACACGCCTCATTTATGGTTTCTGGAAATTGTGAAATGTGCAAAGAACGAATCGAAACTGCAGCAAAATCAATAATAGGTGTTTCAGGTGCTGTTTGGGATGATAAAACAAAGCAGATTCATGTTGAGTTTGACAGCAAAGAAACGAACCTAGATGATATCCAAAAAGCGATTGCTAAGGTTGGACACGATACAGAGAAGTACAAAGCAAGTATTGATTCTTATAATGCTTTACCAGAATGTTGTAAATATAGAAAATAAGTGTTACTTGACAAAGAATAGAAATGCATACTGAGACACACTGTTAACAATACGGTTATGAACCCTATATGATTTGCATTCACAAACTAAAAGAGTACTAAGATGAAAAAAATAGTTTTTTTGGCAATAGTCGCCATCGCTTTGTTTGCTTGTAATAGAAACAAACCATCAGAGAACCAGAACAAGAGTGGTGAGAAGCAAGTTCTCTCAGAAACAAATAGTGTAAATACATCTACAGCATCGGATGCTATGACCACATTTTCAATTGAAGAAATTGTAAATCAATACTTGCAAATTAAAAATGGTTTAGCAAGCGATAATGGAACTGAAGCAGCAAATGGAGGTAATGCTTTTGTTGAATCAATAGCTAAAATAGACATAACCTCATTACCTTCTGACAAAAGAAAGGTATGGGAAGATATTTATAGCGATGCTAAAGAAATGGCTGAACACATTGGTAAAAATGCCGATAAACTTGAACACCAACGAGAACATTTTGAGATATTAAGCAAGGATATGTACGATTTAGTAAAAACGTTTGGGAGTAAGCAGGTTTTATATAAATATTCTGATTCTATGTATAATAATGGGAAAGGTGCTTTTTGGTTAAATGAAACTAAGGAGATTAAAAATCCATATATGGGTAAAGCAATGTCTAATAGTGGTACACTAGAAGAAGAAATAAAATAGCCATGAGCCACACAAGGAAAATACTGTTAGGGATTGGCATTGCATTTATTGTCATTCAATTTGTGCAGCCTAGCCATAACAAAAACACTCAAGTTTCGGAAGTTGATATTTTAAGAATAGTAAATGTTCCTGATAGCGTGAAGTCTATCTTGAGAACAACCTGTTACGATTGTCATAGCAACAATACGAACTATCCTTGGTATTCAAATATTCAACCAATTAGTTGGATGATGGCTAATCACATAAAAGAAGGCAAGGAAGAGTTAAATTTTAGTGAGTTCGGCAACTATTCGCCAAGAAAACAGTTAAGCAAACTCAATGGCATTGCCAATAGCATTAGAGACGATATTATGCCCTTGTCCTCATACAAATTGATGCATAAGCAAGCAAATCTAAGTAAAGATGAAAGGTTATTTTTAATTAAATGGACACAGCAGACCATAGACAGCCTTTCGGCAAAAAAATAAAAATACAATTTCACAATACATAACAAACGAGACTTCGTCCAGTTAGATTTTGCCTAGTTTAGGCACAATAAAGAATATGCAACGCTAAAGATAAATTTATCAGGCACTACCCTAGGTATAACTATATTTTTGAAAATAATTCAGCTATTTTTTACCTAAATCCATAAACCTTTATTATGACTTTTGAAGTTGAAATAAGCGAGAGAGAGAAAGCAAGATACGATAGACAGTTACGTTTAACCAAGGTAGGCATTGAGGGGCAAAAAAATTAAAAGCATCTTCTGTTCTAGTTGTTGGAGCAGGTGCCTTAGGATGCCCTGTCCTTCAATATCTAGCTGCGGCAGGTGTTGGAACTATTGGGGTAATTGATAACGATTGGATTGATGAGTCAAATCTTCATAGGCAGGTGTTATATGATTCAAATGATATAGAAACCCCTAAGCCAAAGGCAGCCCAGAACAAACTTAATAAGTTGAATCCTTTCGTCCAGATTTACCCTTATTTTAATAAGTTTGATAAATCCACAGCTCTTGAGATTGCAAAGAATTATGATATTCTTATCGATTGTACCGATAATTTTGCTGCAAGGTATCTCATTAACTATGTTGCAGTTATTCTCAACAAGCCTGTAGTTTATGGTGCAGTAGAACGGTTCTCAGGTCAAATAATTGTTTTGAATTACAGGAAAGGGGCAACGTTAAGGTGTATTTATCCACAACCACCTCACCCATTGGAAGTTCCTTCTTGTGATGAAATTGGTGTTCTAGGGTCAATGGCTGGTATAATCGGTTCTATGCAAGCCACGGAGGTATTAAAAATTATTTTAGAACTCGATGGCGTGTTATCTGGCAAGATGTTTATTCTTGACTCATTAAACTTTTCTGCCCAGATAATTTCTTTCGAACGTAATCCAGCATTGGCTGATATTAAATCTCTTGGCGATTATAAAGAGATATGCTTATCAAGCAATGGTCAACTTAATGAGATTGATATGGAAGAACTATTGAAGTTAAAAGCAGAATTTCCAGAAATAAAAGTTATTGATTTAAGAAGCGATTATTCAAAAACACCAATTGGTTTTGACTCTATCTCAATACCATATTAAGAGCTTGCTCAAAAAATAGATATTTTACCCTCTAACTGTCCGCTTGTTTTTTATTGCGATAATGGAATAAAAAGTGCTGCTGTCATTAATTATCTTCAAAATGAATTTAATATGAATAACCTTTACTCCCTTAATCTGAACACTAACAACACCATTTAGTTTTAAAAATGATTAATAATCACTTCAGCATTCTTCATTATTTATCGTTTCAGGAAACTGTGTTCTTTGTAAGGAACGAATTGAAAATGCAACCAAATCGTTAAAAGGTGTTATAAGTGCAGTGTGGGATATAGAATCTAAAAAAATTGCTATTATATTTAACGGCTCAGAAACAAGCATAGATATTATCCAAAAAGCGATTGCTAAGGTTGGACACGATACAGAGAAGTATAAAGCAAGTATTGATTCTTATAATGCTTTACCAGAATGTTGTAAATATCGAAACTAGATACATAATCAATTAAAAATAAAAACAATGAAAACAGAAAGATTTATCGTTTACAACATGAAATGCAATGGTTGTGTTAATATTGTAAAAAACGGATTAATTGAATTAGAAGGAATCTCGGAAGTATATGTTGACCTCACAAAATCGGAGGTTACGGTGAATTATTCATCAGACAAGTTAAGTCGTGAAATAATTGAAAAGCATTTAGGAACACTTGGCTATCCTGTTAACAAAGAAAACAAATAAAGAGAAGCCAAAAAAAAGAATACGAAATGAAAGTAGAGCGTTTTAACCTCTACTTTTTTTTATTGCTTTAATTAGTTTTAAAGTCAATACGCTGAACTGAACGGGCATTTGCAACAGGCTAATGAAAACCGACTGCTGACATAACATTGCAACAAGCATTCGGCTATAGATAACAGCAAATAGGTATAGAAATACCAATGGGAACGGCAAAAGGAATATTGCTAAAAACAGCCCTAAAGTTGTAGCAATGGTGTAGGCTATTAATCCATTTCGGTTTTTCAGTAAACTTGCTGTAAAATCTGCAAATTCAATATTGAAATCGAATATTTCTTGGGTTAAACTATTATCTCCTAGCAGTGAATCACTATTTAGATTTAAACTCTGTACAGTATCAACAATTTTACCTTCAGGATTTGGAATATCTTTAAATTTCTCATGCCAACGATTCGATTGGTAACTTGTTGCATCAGCAATTAGTAGTGGATTCGCAAATATTGAACTCTCTCCAGTCCTTTTTATCAAAAATGATTTAGCCGAAACCAAGGACAGAAACATCCCCTGAGCAGCTGAAATTTGTAATCTAGTCCAAAAAATCTTCGATTGATATTTGGGATATATTGACATTAGCGAAAGGCTTCTGCGCTGCATATGCGAAAGAGCATTCGCAACAAACTGACTATCAACAATATTATTTGAATCACAGAATATATAGTACTGTCCTTTAGCTATTTGGGCTAATTTATCGTAGGCAAAATTCTTGCTTTGCAACCCAGTATTTACCTCACTTCCATTGAAGAGCCGAAAGCGCTTATCTCCAGCCGAAATATCAGAAATAACATCTACCGTTTTATCGGTGGATTGGTTATTATAAATTAAAACCTCAAAGTTTTGATGAGTTTGCTCCTTAATTCCTTGAAGCAACTTTCCAATACTATTCTCTGAGTTCTGAACATAAACTAATATTGATACCAAGGGATTGTAAACAGGGCTTCCTGAGGACAAAAAAGGATGTGAAAAATAGTTATATAGTACTACGAATAATCGGTACAAGGCAAACAATAGAAAGGGAAGTGAAATATAAAAACCAAGCATCAAAAGACTATTTAGGTAAAATCAATCCTCAAAACTAATTAAATATATAAATAGTCATTTCAAACTTGACTAAAAAATAATTGATTTAATGGAACATCATTTTTTAAATTTAATCAAAATGACTTTGATAGCCCTTACCCCTCCCTATCCTTTTGCTCAACCAAAAGGTATAATTTCTTATCTTCTAAAAATAGATATCCCTGCTCGTAGCAGAAATGGTAGTTATAGCCCTTTTGGGTTGTGTAGTTATGGGTAAAGTATGTAAAATTAAATCCCTTGGATAGAAGCGAATCTTTGGAAACCATTGTTTTACCCGATTGCTTATTGAGTTCCTGCAATACTCGCCTATTTTTGCGAAGGATATTGTTGATATTACGTACTGTGTTACTTGCGTCGCTATTCAGGCGATTGTTATAAGTATTACGGCATTGGTCAGAGCAGAATTTTTTATCGACACGGCCGATTAATTTCTCACCGCACTCAGGACAAGTTTTTACTTTCGCATCCATTTTTTATCTCGTTTATTGTAACAATTCACCACGGAGGCACGGAGTTCACAGAGATTTGTTTCATTGACCACAGATAATAACCTTGATTAGCTCTTTAATATGAACCAAAACAAATTCATTTTATTGAGCAAATATCTCTATCGAAAACGAATAATCTAAACTTTTGCTCTCTTTTATTCTCTGTGTTCTCCGTGTCTCCGTGGTTTTTGTTTATTTCGATTACTACCAAATGGCTACCGTTTATTGAATTGATAATCAAATGTAAAAATATTTTCAACCAATTACAAACGACAACAAACGAATCTTAATCGACTATACCCACTTAATAACCGAATCAGCCTTTTTTATCGACTTTACTTTGCATCAACAAATTTATTACTCAACTAAAAACTTTAAAAAAATGGAAGCAACAATCAACAAAGTAGAGATTCAAGGATTTCTTGGTCGCGATGCAGAAGTAAAAACCTTTGAAAGCGGACGCACACTCGTTAGCATGAGTCTAGCCACAAGCGAAAGTTATAAGAACAACAAGGGTGAGTGGGTTACAACCACCAATTGGCATAATGTTTCTTATTGGAAAACTAAGAAAAATGAAACACTTGATTTTCTGAAAAAAGGTGAACTCATTGCGGTTGTAGGTAAGCTAAACACTCGAAAGTTTACTGACAAGAGTGGTCAAGATAAGTATATAACCGAAGTGGTTGCCCAAAAAGTTGAATTGGTGAAACAGGAAGTGCTTGGTTAAGTCAACCTGTGGTTAAAACCAAAAAAACGCGAAGAAAATTCTCTTCGCGTTTTTTATTACATAAAATCAAATTCGATTAGTATCTAGCTCTCTTTTTCGTAGTACATCTTGTAGAATTTCATTCCCTTATCCTTATCGAATCCTGACTCAATCTTCTCCCTATCGCCATGAATATAGATATGGAAATTTTTATCGAGTTTAATTGCACTTTTGAAGAGCTTATTTGCCTGCTTTGTTGCATCTACAGAAATTTTAAACTCGTTGGGTAGGTTGTAACCCATCTCGGTTTCATAGCTCTTCTTGTACTCCTGAAATGCCTCAATAACCTCGGGGTTCTTAATAACTTTTGTTTCGAACTCTTCCTGTTCAAAAACCTCGTTATTCTTAAAAAAATCGCGGGTTTTGGTAAGCATCACGGTTTGTTGAATCAAAGGAAAACTATTTTGAGGATTTATCACATCCTGAACAAATCCTTTACACAGTTCAATAGTCGATTTGGTTTGATAGAAATCATTATCGCGAATCTTAACCTGTAAAAAATGATCCATCCAGTACTTGGCCTCCTCCTTGTTAGTGTTATCGATAACACATAGTTTATAGCCTAAATCTTTCTCAGTGTTGAAAATCAAACAACCCTTATCGAGATGCTTGGTGTTGGTTCCGAACTCACAGCTAATATTTATGGAGGAACCGCTCCGGGTAGCTTTTAGAAACTTGTCCTTTGTTTCGGTTTTGAATATCCCAATGGCATCGGCCAATTCGCCCTCAACCACACATCCACGGATTGATACAATATACAACTCACCCTCCTTGATATTCGGGTGGTTGGTAACATGCTTAAGATGCTTAGCGATATCGCATGAAGTGTCAAGTAGACTTTTTTTATCTTCGAAAAGTTCAGTAACAAAGCTGTTGATCTCATTCAGCGCAAGCGAACTCTCATGGTTAAACGAGTAAAAGTGCGATTTCTTAAAGTGCGAAACGAAATAATCGCGAAGTAGATTTTTCAGTAATTCATTCGACAAATCGATAGTTTTATCGGATAAAACCATATCGTTGCTATCGGCTGAGCCTATAAAATGAACAACCGCTTGATCGATGGTTGCCTCAGTAAAATCGAGCATAGTTTTGAATTTGAGTTTCAAAGATGGGAAATATGGGGGAATAATAAAAATGATATGTTGATATCAGATGCTAGACGCTAGATATCAGACATTAGATAAAGATGCAAAATCTTAATTCTCTTGTCTGAAATCTAATATCTGAAATCTAATATCTGAAATCTATTTACTTAAAAATTTTTAACATTATTTACCCATACAATAATTCCCAATAATAGAAAATAATCCCTTTCTTCTATTATTTTATAAAATATGAATTATTTCAGTATTTGTTAGTAAACTCCTTTCTATATTTGCTTGGTTAATTTTGGGAAAATGTTTACAAATCGAATCAAACTTTAATTTCACAAGCATTTACTTTAAAGTTAACATGTTATAAGATAAAATATAAATTGATGGGAAAACTTTTCGATAAGCTAAACAGCGATGTTCGATTTATAGAAGGAATTAAAGCCTGCATAAATTGTGGTACATGCACGGCTATTTGCCCAGCGGCAGAGGTTTACGATTATCATCCACGAAATCTTATTGATCAAATTCAAACACGAGACGATGAGGTTATTACCGAACTTCTGAAAGGTGATACCATTTGGTATTGCGGCGAGTGCATGAGCTGTAAAACCCGCTGCCCAAGACAAAATGCACCTGGTTTAGTAATACAAGCATTACGTAAATTATCCATTGAAACTGGGCTATTCGTTGAATCGGAAAAAGGGAGACAACAACTTGCCCTGAAAAGAATAATCGGTGAAACCATTCTTGCTACTGGTTACTGCGTTCACTTTGACCATATGAACCTAGATGTATTTCCTGAGCAAGGACCAGTTTGGCAATGGGTGCAAGATAATCGCAATGAAGTTTTAGCAAAGGTTGGTGCAAACTATAAAGGTGCAGGACCTGGAGCTTTGCGCTCGATGCCAAAAGAGGATCTTGATGAGCTGCACAAGATTTTTGAAGTAACGGGTGGAAACGAATGGTTCGATAAGATTGAAAAAGATTCATCGCAGAAAGCAGGTGAAATGGGGCTTGGTTACGAAGATGGAAATAATAGCCCCTATTTTAAAGAGATATTTAGCCTTAACAATCAGGAAAAGCATACACGATCATGAAGTTTGAGGGAAAACGCAAAATTTGGAGCGATTACCAAAAGGAGATTGCCGACGATAAGTTCTACTATGTTCGCAGCTGTATTCGCCAAAATATTTGGCCCGGTAGTGAGAATACATACTTAAGGGTGATGCGTGATGTGCTTGGAAAAGATGTTTATGAAAGCGAACACCATACAACGTGCACGGGAATTGGATATCATACCGAGGTTGTTCCTCTTGATACGCTTCAAACCGTTGTAGCTCGTAATTTCTCGTTGATGAAAGATTCGGGATACGAAAACTACAATCCATCGTGTGTTACATCATTCGGAATATATACCGAGATTTTTGATACTTGGCATCATTTTCCTGAAGAAAAGGAGAAAGCCCGCAAGTTCTTAAAGGAAGCCACCGGAAGAGAGTTCGAGATTCCTAAAAACCTCGCTCACACTAGCGATGTAATCTATAAATTCAGAAACGAGATAGCTGCAAAAGCAAAATACAAGTTTATCAATAAACATACAGGGAAACCATTAAAGGTAGTTGACCATATTGGTTGCCATTATGCCAAAATGTTCCCTGCAAAAGGAATTGGTGGAGCTGAATATCCTTATGTTCTAGCAGGTTTGGTTGAAGCATGGGGTGGTGAAGTTATCGATTACCCCGAACGAAGACATTGCTGCGGTTTTGGTTTTAGGCAATATCTTGTTAAAGCAAATAGAGGTTACTCCATTGCAGCATCAAAAAAGAAGTTTGAATCGATGGAGCCGTTTAAACCTGATTTCATTATTACAAACTGCCCCGGTTGCAACTATTTCTTGGATAGGTGGCAGTATGCTCTTGCCGAGATGGATGGTAAAACATATGGTGGTGAAGGGTACGGAATACCTGTACTGACTTATGAGGAAGCCGCTGGACTTGTTTGTGGTATTGACCCGTGGGAAATGGGAATGCAGATGCATCAAGTTTCGGTCGAACCGCTACTCGATAAAATTGGCGTTGAGTACGATAAGTCAAAGAAATTCAAAGGGAAAAACGGCGAAGATTTAGGCAAACCTGAATTGCCGAACAATTTGAAGTTTTGTGAATAGTTTAAGCTGGTTGACAGTTAACGGTTTACAGTTGACAGTCAAGAAATAAATTAGAAATATTTTTTCAGAATAAAATCAATTTATGAACAAAATCGTTGCCGTTATAGGAGGAGGAGTTGCAGGTCTTGAAACTTCTATCCAACTCGAAAAACTTGGTTACAAAGTAAATCTTTACGAGAAGGATTCTGAATTGGGTGGCCATGCAGGTAAATGGGATAGGCTATTTCCCAATCGCAGACATGCTACAGAGGTAATAGATTCCTTAACATCAAGAATAAAAGATAAAGTACAAATAAACCTTGTCGCTACTGTCAATCAAATAAAACGCGAAAATGGTTCTTTTCTAGTTGAAGCGAATGGTAAGAGCCAAAAGGCGGATGCGATTGTGCTTACAACTGGTTTTGAACTTTTTCCTGCCAGCAAAAAAGAAGAGTATGGTTACGGTATCTTCGACAATGTTATAACCTCTGCTGAACTAGAAAAGATGTTTGCCGATCATGGTAAACCTCAATCAACTACTGGCAAAACACCCGAAAAGATTGCCATTATTCATTGTGTTGGTAGTCGCGACGAGAAGGTTAATCGCCCATACTGCTCAAAAGTTTGCTGCGTAACCGCTGTAAAACAAGCCATTGAGATCAAAGAAGCAATTCCAACTGCTGAAGTTTATTGCTTTTACATGGATTTAAGAATGTTTGGTCCTGGTTACGAAGATCTTTATAAAGAGGCTCAGGTTAAAGGTGTAAACTTTATCCGTGGACGTCTGTCTGAAACAAGTGAGATGGAAGGTAGTCGAGTTTTGATAAAAGCTGAGGATACCCTTTCGTCGAAACCGCTTAAAATGACAGTGGATATGGTTGTTTTGATGGTTGGGATGTCGCCATTACCATCAACAGAAAAGATTTTAAAAGACCTTGAATTATCACCTAATAATGATGGATTCGTTCAGGTTAAGGATTATCATCTTGAACCCACTCATACCAAAGCCGAAGGTGTTTTTGTGGCTGGTGCTTGTACCGGACCAAACAATATCACCGACTCGGTGAATGCAGCCCACTCCGCTGCACTTGAAGTGCATAAATACTTAACATCTAAGTAGATTATGGTAAACTTTGGATATACACCACTTCCCACGCACATCCATGATATGGATAAAGCAAGCTTAACTCTAGCCGATTCCATTTCGTTCGAAGATGCTAGTTTTAACCTTTGCATAGCTTGTGGAAGTTGCACTGCGACTTGCACTGCAGGTTCTTTCACCAATTTCAGTTTCAGGCAGATGTGCCATCAAATTAAAAGAGGTGAGAGTAAACAAGCAATTGCAGAATCAGAAAAGTGTATGCTATGTGGAAAGTGTACACTTGCTTGTCCAAGAAATGTTAATACACGCAATATAATTCGCCTTGTACGCAAGGCAAATCAAACGATTTAATTGATATGGATCTACACGCAATTCAGATACCTTTTCATCCTTTTGTATTACCATTTACCATTGGGTTAATATTCGTGGCCTTTTATATTATTGGAAAGTGGATTTACTGGGTATCGCGATTTAGTTGGGAAGACAAAAAGAAGATTTTTGTAGGTTTATTCAGCCTTAAAACACCCCAAGCAATTTGGGAAGTATTCATGGAGAGTTTACTCCATCGAAAAGTATTTCAAAGAAACACTCTACTCGGGTACATGCATATGAGCCTTGCTTTTGGCTGGTTTTTATTGATAATAATGGGGAATCTCGAAACGAGGTTCTTCACTCATGGAAGAATCAACCCACCATATATCCCCATTTTTTTCGAATTCTTTGAGCACAATTTGGTGTCGCTCGATTATGGTAGGTTCTTCACATTTACAATGGATTTGCTGCTGCTATTTGTTCTTTCGGGAGTCGGGTTAGCATATTTTAAGCGTTTTCGAAGCAAACCGCTTGGCATGAAAAATACTACCAAGCACTCAACCATCGATAGATTAGCGCTTACAGCCCTTTGGCTAATTTTTCCTTTACGGTTATTAGCAGAAAGCGTTACAGCAGGTCTTTACGATGCTGGTGGATTTATTACGAATTCTATTGGTGCATTTATGATGACCTTCCTTCCCTTACACAACTTCTACTATGCGAGTTGGTGGGCTTACTCATTCGCTTTAGGGGCGTTTTTTGTATTTGTACCTTTCACTAGGTATATGCATATTCCCACCGAAATTCTTTTGATATTCCTCCGTAAATACGGAATTGCCGAAAAGAATATTCACTCTACCTATACTCAGGTTGAGCTTAGCTCATGCTCGCGATGCGGAATTTGTATTGATGCATGTCAACTTGGTTCAGATTTAGGGATTGTAAGTACCCAATCGACTTATTTTATCAAATCGATGCGATACGATAAGCCTTCTGAAATGCTTGTAGACTCGTGCATGGCTTGTAATAGATGCGATCAGGTTTGCCCTGTTGGTATCGATATTGCATCCATCCGAGCCAACGAACGGAAGATGATTCAATTATTTCAGGAGAACAGCTATAAGTATATAAACGGATACGAATATCGAAAAGCAAAGGTTGCCTACTTTGCAGGATGCATGGGACATTTAACACCATCGGTTTATAAAGCGACCTTAGCCCTATTTGAAAAGGCTGGTGTGGATTACAATTTTATCGACAGGGATGGAAGTATATGCTGTGGTAGACCTCTCCAGCTCACCGGTCAGGAAGATGCAGCGAAGCAGCTGATTGAGAAAAACATCAAGTTAATCGAAAACTGTGGAGCAACCGTTTTGGTTACCTCCTGCCCTATTTGCGCAAAAGTTTTTACAGATAGTTATAAACTGAAAATACCAATATATCACCATAGTCAATATCTACTCAAGCTAGCAAAGGAATCGAAACTACAATTCGAAAAATCTGATATTCAAATTACCTACCACGATCCCTGTGAGCTTGGTCGGGGTTTAGGAATTTATGAAGAACCAAGAGAACTGCTCAGTCTAGCAGGGAATCTAATAGAATCGAATAACAGCAGAGAGAATTCTTTGTGCTGCGGGGGAAGTTTAGGAATAACTAATCTAACCCAAGAACAACGAAACACAATTGCATCGATTACGTTAAGTGAACTAGCAGTTGGTAAAGCAGATGTTGTTGCTACAGCTTGTCCTTTGTGTAAGAAGACGTTCAAATCAGCATCGGAAGATATAAGGATTGCGGATATCTCAGAGATAATGCTTGGCGCTGTTCAAAAAAGTGCAAACAAATTAATTAGTAAAGAAGTAAATAAATCAGTCATCATAAATAATTAATAATGGAACATAACAAAGATTTAGGTTTTAACAGCCTTTTAATACATGGTGGCATGGGCACCGATCCGATGGGAAGCGCTACCGTACCAATTTACCAAACATCAACCTTTGCGTTTGAGAATGTTGACGAAGGTGCACGCTGCTTTGCAGGCGAAAGTAAAGGGTACATGTATACACGTATCGGAAATCCTACGATATCAGCACTTGAAAGGCAAATTGCGATTCTCGAAGGCGGATTTGGTGCTGTTGCCGTATCATCTGGAATGGCCGCTGTATCAACAATATATATGGCATTTCTAAAATCGGGCGACCATATTGTAAGCACCGATGCGGTTTATGGACCATCACGTGGTATTATGGAAACCTATTTTAAGAAATTTGGGGTTGAGAGTTCATATGTAAACACGGGTAACCTTGATGCAATTCGTCAGGCAATTAAGCCTAACACCAAGATGCTTTTTATCGAAACTCCAACCAACCCAACCATGGAGATTTCAGACCTTAAAGCATGCTGCGAAATAGCACATCAGCATAATCTGATTGTTGTTGTTGATAATACTTTCTGTAGCCCATATTTACAGCGCCCAATTGAGTTTGGTGCTGATGTGGTTTTTCACTCAATGACCAAGTTTATCAACGGTCATGCTGATATCGTTGCAGGTATTATTGTTACTAAGAATGAAGAGCTTTACAAAATAGTTAGGCCAACCATGGTGGGTATGGGTTGCAATATGGATCCACATCAAGCATATATGGTTCTAAGAGGTGTGAAAACTCTTTCAATCAGAATGGATAGAGGACAAGAAAATGCAGTTAAGGTTGCTGAGTACTTAGAAAACCATCCAAAAGTTGAATGGGTAAAATATCCTGGATTGAAATCTCATCCCCAATACGAATTGGCTAAAAAGCAGATGGATGGACCAGGTGCGATGATTAGCTTTGGATTAAAAGGTGGTCTTAATGCAGGTAAAATTGTTATGGATAATGTGAAACTTGCATTGTTAGCAGTTTCGTTGGGTGGAATTGAGACTTTAATTCAACATCCCGCATCAATGACTCATTCCAAGATGTCAAAGGAGAATCGTGAGAAAGCAGGAATCACCGACGGGTTAGTTCGATTCTCAGTAGGTATTGAGGATTTAAAGGATATAATTGCTGATTTAGAGCAAGCGTTAGCTAAAATTAAGTAAATCACTCTTTCAAATAAGTAAAACTCATCAGGAAACTGGTGAGTTTTTTTTGAATATAGATATATTCAATCTTCAATAATACGATGGTTTAATCTACTTCAATAAAAAAGCTGTTCAAATTCAACTCTAGGGTTGTTGTACCGCTATCATTAAAACATATTAATCTTACTAAGGGCGATACCTTTGCAGGGTTAAAATAATAATAAGATTATATGAGCGAAACATGCAAAACTGATAGTAAACCTAAGACCTTCAGAGAATTGATACAATCTTCGTATTTTTGGAAACCTGTATCTGGTATTTTAGTGGGTGGAATCCTAGGTTTTTTATACTACTACTTTATAGGCTGTACTTCGGGTACATGTGCTATTACTAGTAGCCCATTATCTAGCATAATTATGGGGGCTGTGATCGGACTATTAATTACGAATAGCCCATGTAGAACATGCTAATTATTTGATTATATTTGACATAACGATGAAAATAAAAGAAATAAATACTAGGTATAGTGAATTGGCTCAAACAGATTGTTGCCTTTCCTGTGGTGGCGCTATCAATTATGCTGAACCATTAATTGGAGAAATTTGCGTTGACCTAGGAAGCGGACGTGGAACAGATGTTCTACGCATGGCAAAATCGGTTGGTGAAACTGGCTTTGTTTATGGAATCGATATTTCAGATGGAATGCTTGAAAAAGCGCGTCAAAATGCAGCAAAATTTAATGTGCCTAATGTTCGCTTTGTAAAATCTGAACTCGAAAAAATCGAACTACCTGATAAAATAGCAGACCTAGTGATTTCAAACTGTACACTTAATCATGCTGATGACAAACAAGCCGTTTGGAATGAAATTTATAGGATACTTAAAAAAGGTGGACGATTTGTTATTAGTGATATCTATTCAGCCACACAAGTTCCAGATGAGTACAGAAAAGATCCTGTTGCCGTTGCCGAATGCTGGGCTGGTTCTGTAACCCGAGATGAGTACTTAAAGCAACTCGAAAATGCAGGTTTTTCATCCATTGATATTATCGAGGAATCAGCACCATACGATAAAGGGAAGATAATGGTTGCTAGCTGGACAATTACTGGTAAAAAAAGAACTGGGAAATGTAGCTGTAACAGCTAATCCAGATGAAAATAATTATAAAAATAAATAACATGAGACAGTTTGTAATTTTAGGTATGCTTGGTTTCACATTTTTAATAAGCAGCTGTAATACAAGTAGCCCTGTAAAGGCAGAAAACAATGATAGTACTCCTGGTACTGTTGTTGCATTGACCAACGAAACATTTAAACTTAAGGTTTTTAACTACGATGTTAATAAGGAGTGGAAGTTCGAAGGTAATCTTCCGGTAATTATCGATTTTTATGCTACTTGGTGTGGTCCTTGTCGTCAGTTATCACCTCGAATAGAAGAGATTGCCAAAGAATACGCCGGTAAGCTTGTAGTATACAAAGTGGATACCGATGCTGAAAAAATATTGTCTCAGAACATGGGCATTCAAAGTTTGCCGACAATAATTTTTATCCCTGTTAATGGAAAGCCTCAAACTGCTATGGGAGCATTACCAAAAGAAACCTTGATAAAGGCAATAAATGAAATTTTACTCGTTAAATAATTCCTAAATCAAACATAAAATGAGAAGTTTAATCAAAAAGAAGAAGATTGAAGTTGTGGCTAAAGTTGCACAATGCTGTGCAAAAACATCGAAGAAGATAGCAGGTTGCCACGATTAGTTTTGGTAGATTGTTCCAATAATAACTATTCAGCAATAAAAATAAACCACGGAGACACAGAGGGCACAGAGGTTAAACAGAATGTTCTATATAAAAGAGAGTTATGAGTTATGTCAACCCTAAAATTTAGGGCAAGCAAATTGTCTTTTCAATAAAATTGCTCCGTGTTCTCAGTGTCTCCGTGGTGAATAGTTACTTTCAATTTAACATTTGACTTTAAAAGCATGATATTCTCCAAACACAACATATTCTCAAAGATTAAGGATTCTGAAAACTTCTTTATCGTCAACCTGCTTACAGGTAACGCCGATATTGTTAACCCCATCGATGCTGAAAAACTAGGTAGGATTAGGAATAATGAGCCAATCGCTGATGATAACTTCCTAGCAGAAATATCTGATAAAGGCTATCGGGTTGATGAGGCTAAAGAAACAAAACTTTATCAAAGTAAATATCTCGATTTTATCGATAGCCGCAACGATGATGAGATTCAGCTTTTCTTCGTAACGAATTACAGTTGTAATTTTGCCTGTTCATACTGCTATCAGGATGAATATGCTCCATCGAAAGGTTTATTAACCAACGAGATTATTGATTCATTTTTCACATATATCCAAAATGAATTTGCTGGTAGAAAGAAGTATATCACCGTTTTTGGCGGTGAACCACTTTTAAACTCTCCGAAACAAAAAGAACTGATCTCTTACCTAATCAATAAAGCGAATGCTGCTCGACTTGATGTTAGCTTTGTTACCAATGGCTACACCCTTGTTGAGTACATTGATATTCTGAAAGAGGGACGTGTTCGCGAAATACAGATTACGCTAGACGGGACAGCTTTCGTTCATAATCAGCGCCGATTTCTGAAGGGGGGTGCAGAGACTTTCGATAAAATTATTGAGGGTGTCGATGCATGTATTGCTAATAACATTTCAGTTAATTTAAGGATGGTTGTCGATAAGGAAAATATCGAAAATCTACCTGAACTGGCTCGTTTTGCTATAGATAAAGGTTGGACAAATAGTCCATACTTTAAAACACAAATTGGGCGTAACTATGAGCTTCATCATTGTCAGTCCACTCCCAATAGACTTTTTAGTAGGGTTTCACTTTACGAAGAGCTATATAAATTGATTCAGTTACACCCATATATTGTAGAATTCTACAAGCCTGCATATTCTATCTCAAAGTTTCTTTCGGAGAATGGCAGTTTACCTGATCCGTTGTTCGATTCCTGCCCTGCTTGCAAATCAGAATGGGCATTCGACTATACTGGGCATATCTATTCATGCACAGCAACTGTCGGTAAATCTGATGAATCGTTAGGTACATTTTACCCTGAAATCTCCCGTAAAGAGGATTTGATCAATGCATGGGAAAACCGTGATGTCACCTCTATTAGCGAATGTAACACCTGCAGTATGCAGCTGGCATGTGGTGGTGGTTGTGGTTCGGTTGCTAAAAATAGAACAGGCAATGTATGCTCCTCCGATTGTCGACCTGTTAAAGAGTTGCTTGAACTTGGATTTGCATCATACTTTGAGAATGTTTAATAAGAATAGTTTTCACCACATTACAATATAAATACCTGAAAAACATTAACAAAACTTGAAATGAAAGAAATAACTTCTTCAGAATTCGAATCAGAAGTTCTTGCAGGTGGCAAGGTAGTACTTGATTTTTATTCAACTGAATGTCCTCCCTGTGATGCGTTAGCACCAAAATTTGAAGGATTGGCTAATTTATATGGTAGCGATATCAAGTTTTTCAAAATGTTTCGTCAGCAGAATAAACCGCTAGCAGAGAAGCTTGGGGTAAAGTCATCTCCAACACTTCTGTTTTTTGACAATGGTATTCAATTAGAAAAATCAATGTCAGGAGGAATCAAACGAAGCGATATCATTCATCAGCTCGATAGCATGATTCCTGCTGAAAGGGTTAAGGAGATTAAATCACAAATAATACCAACTATTTCCGAGTTTGATGTGCTAATTCTTGGTGCAGGTCCCGGTGGACTTACGGCTGGTTTATACCTTTGTCAATCGAAAATTAATACGGTACTTATTGATATCGCATTACCTGGAGGACAAGTATCAAATACTCATTCGGTTTCCAACTATCCCGGTTTTATTGAGCCACAGCCGGGCTATATGCTATCGCACAATATGTCGGAGCAAACAAAGCAATGCGGTACTATTTATAAGGTAGCCGTTGATGTTACTAGAATTGACTTGGAAAAGAAAGAGGTGGTGATTGATGAGTTCGAAACTGTAAAAGCCAAGAAAATCATTATAGCAACTGGCACATCACCTAATTTGATGGGTGTTTCTGGAGAAAAAGAAATGAAAGGAAAAGGAATTTCCTACTGTGCGACTTGCGATGCTAAATATTATGGAGATAAAGAGGTTGTTGTTATCGGTGGAGGTAATTCAGCTGTTGAGGAGGCAGATTTTATCAGCAAGTTTGCAAGCAAGATTACCATGGTTCATCAGTTTGATGCATTTACAGCCAACAAACAGGCACAGGAAAAACTGCTTGCAAATCCAAAAATTAGCACTCTTTTTGAGCATGAGCCAAGGTCTTTCGTGCGACAAGGGGATAAAATAATTACTGAAGTAGAAAACCTTAAAACCAAGGAAATTACTAAACTTAATAGCGATGGTATATTTGTTTTTATTGGCATGAAACCTAACATCGACCTATTTAGGGAGAAACTGGAACTTGATAAATGGGGTTATATAAAAACTAACGAGGATATGCTTACCAGTATGCCTGGAGTATATGCTGTGGGTGATGTTATCAGCAAAAAATACAGACAGATTACCACGGCAGTTGCCGATGGAACCATTGCAGCTATTGCCATTGCAAAGGAATTAAGTTAATCACAAGTAACTTTTAGACCATGAACACAAATCAAATTATCATTGAGCATGTAAGTCCTTTCGATGTGACAACTACCGTTGAAAAGCTTATTGCTGCTGCTGCTCTTAAAGAATGGCAAAACCCTGCTACTCATAATCTACAGCAATCGCTGGCCAAAGCCGGAAAAACAGTTAGGCCTGTTCAGGTAATAGAGATTTGCAAACCTGAATATTCGGGTAAAATGCTCGAAAAAAGTGACGAGAGGATTGTTTCGGTTATGATGCCCTGTCGTATTTCAGTTTACGAAAAGGAGGATGGGAAAACTTATGTTGCACTATTAAATATGTCAGAAATGATCTCAGGGTTATCTCCAATTGCTGTTGAAGCAATTAGTGGTGCAACAAAAGAATCGCTTGAAATTGTGAAATCGATAATAGGTCCTTTCTGATAAGCATTATTTTACAAGAAGACAAACCCATCAATTATAATTAATCTAATGGGTTTGTCTTTTGAATTATCCCCTTATTCCAATCTGAATTAGAGCCTCTTTATTCAATAGTTGAATGTCCTTTTCATTAAGTTTTATCAAATCATCCTTCTCGAAACTTTTAAGTAATTTCACAGCACTTTCGGTTGATATTCCGGCAAAATCAGCAATGTCTTTGCGAGAAAGTAGTTGAAAAACTTCTTCATTTTCGGTTTTAAAACTATCAACGTAAAGAAGTGTATCGGCCATGCGGCCATTCATCTGCTTATATACAATATTGCGAACCGTATCAAAAAGGTTAGCATTCTGTTCGCAGTACCTCTTAATAATAGTAAAACCAAACATCCCGTTATTTTTTACCACTTTTTCAATGACAGCATTTTCAATTAAAAGTACTTGGCAATCGGTTATAGCAACGGATGAATAGTTAAATGTATTTTTGGTAAATACAGCTGAGAGACCCACGAACTCACCAGGTTTAATAATTCTTAGGTTATAATTTTTCGTTCCATCTCCCTCGATATATTGCTTTGCCAAACCCTTAATAATAAAAAGTACATAAGATGCATAAGCACCCTGTTTCGTAAGATTATCACCCTTTCGAAAAAGCACTTGTGTTTTACTTGCTCTTACAAGTTCAACTTCTTCGGGTGAAAGCATCTGAAAACATGGAGCCTGAATGTCACATATAAATTCGCTATCGGTTTCAATTATGGGTTTCATTAGGATAAGTTCGTTAATAGATGACAAAGTTAATCTAATTCAACAAAAAAGTTGTTCAATTTCAACGAAGGAGTTGTTATGCCACTTTCAATAAAACATTAATACGGTTTATAGTGGTGGTAACTTTGTTGCTCGAAAGGATACATGAAAATATTGAGTAAAATAATAATTAAAACTATAAAGCGATGTTGTACACAAATTTGAAACATATCGAAACGGCTGCTGACCACACTAAAATTATCAATGAGAATGAAAACGTAATGGTAATCTGTGGACGTATGGGGCCCATGTGCATTCCAGTTTACGGAATTGCTGAAGATATTGAAAACGAATACCAGCACGTTAAATTCTATGATATGGAATTCGATAATCCCGAATCAAATATAATCCGTAACCTACCTGAGGTAAGAGGTTTTCAGGGAATTCCATTTACCATCTATTATAAGAATGGTAAAGTTGTAAAGGCATCATCTAGTATTCAAAGCAAGCAACAGGTAATTTTCATACTTGATAATGAGTTTGCAGAAACTGTTAATGCTTAAATTAAAGTAATTGTATAATCAAAATTAAATCATAATAACTAACTAAAGTTAAACATGCAAACAACACTAATTATTATCGGTATCATAATTGTCGCTTTTATAGCACTTGTAGTTTATGCAAAAGCAAAAATGAAGAGTATTCCGTTGGTAGCCGATCATAAAAATATTCTAACGCTAACCGACAAGAATTTTCAGCAACAAACAAAAAATAAGATTGTGTTGGTTGATTTCTGGGCTGAATGGTGTGCACCTTGTCGTATGATGGCTCCTGTATTAAATGATGTTGCAGCAGAATTATCAGGTAAATCGTATGTTGGCAAAGTAAACATTGAACAGTATCAATCATTAGCGCAGCAATATAAGGTTCGAAGCATCCCAACGCTGATACTTTTTAAGGATGGCAAAGAAATTAATCGATTTGTGGGAGGGAAAAGCAAAGAGTTTCTATTAAACCAAATAACAAAAGCCTAAAACTTAAGTAATGCGAAAAACGTTGAAATTTCTAGTTAATAAACGAATTATTGTTCTTGCTGTACTGGGCAACTTCCCTAGCCGTTTCTCTGTTAAATATCACTTTTTGGAAGTTACTTTCTGAGTGTTCCAACTCAAATTACTTTTAAAGTAGGAATTTAGTCTGGAGACATTCGGGTGTTGCAAACAAAAGCCAATTACAAAGTGTTATTAAACAAAACAGTTAAGGTTAAACCTAAATAATAATAAGATGAATAAAGGAAAAATTTTTCTATTAAGTATTCTAAGTATTTTATCGATTACACTATTCTTAGCACAGAATTCTCTTGGTCAGAATTTAGTTCCATCTGATTTTCAGAAAAAGATTAGTGAATTACCGAATGCTCCAATTGTTGATGTTCGCACTCCTGATGAGTTCAATAAAAGTCATATAAAGAATGCAGTTAATATAAATATTAACGATGAAAACTTTAGTAACCTCATATCTAAGTTAGATAAAAATAAACCAGTTTTTGTATACTGTTTAAGCGGTAGCAGGAGCGCTTATGCAACACGTGTTATGAATGAGAATGGCTTTAAGGAAGTGTACAATCTTTCGGGAGGAATGATTAAGTGGCACGCTGCTGGTTTACCCGAAACTTCCGATAAAACAACTGCTAGCAATGAAATGAGTAAATTACAATTCAACAATCTGTTAAATACCGATAAACTAGTTTTAGTTGATATATATGCCGACTGGTGCGCACCGTGTAAAAAAATGGCTCCATCGCTCGAAGAGATAAAGAATGAAATGGTAAGCAAAGTAACCGTAGTTCGGATTAATGCTGATCAAAATAAAACTTTAGTTTCTGATCTCAAAGTAAGTGCTTTACCAACACTTTTGCTGTATAAGAACAAAAAACTTATTTGGTCAAATGCAGGATTCTTATCCAAGGACGAAATCACTACACATTTAGTAAAATAGTAAAATCAATGAGCGATACAAATGAGACAAAAGAGCCATCGATTCGGAAAATAATGAGTAAATTTAAGAATTCAATCCCTCAAATTATTGGGTTTGTATTGGGCGGTCTTGCTGGATTTATTTATTACTATAAGGTCGGTTGTGCTTCAGGGACATGTCCAATTAAATCAAATCCATGGTTGATGACACTTTGGGGTGCAATAATGGGCTATTTAATTATAGATATTTTATCACCAATCGTAAATAAACAAAACACTATGAAAAAGAACATGGGTGCTATTGACAAGCTAATCAGGATGCTGATTGCTGTTGTTATCGTTGTGTTATACTTTACACATGTAATTTCAGGAACCTTGGAAATAATACTGCTTATTCTGGCAGTTATTTTTGCACTTACCAGTTTAATCGGTTTCTGTCCCTTGTATTTGCCTCTTGGTATCAATACAGATAAGAAAAAGGAATAATTTTTTTAAGTATTCAAATGAAATGAAAGAGTGTAATTATTAAATTATACTCTTTTTCAGTTATACCTGAAATATGCAGAAGCAAGAAAACCCTACCTATTTTGATTTGTTCCGCACTTTCTTTTGGATGGGGCTAACTGCTTTTGGTGGTCCAGCCATGACAGCTCATATCAGAAAGCACGTTGTGGATAAAAAGGGTTGGTTAGAGCCGAACGTATTTGATTCAGGTCTTGCGCTTTGCCAGATTATTCCAGGTGCAATCGTGATGCAACTTGCTTCATATATTGGTCTAAAAATTAAGGGAATTAGCGGAGCCATTGTATGTTTCATTGCATTTGGTTTCCCTTCATTTCTTTTTATGTTTATTCTTTCTGTTATATATAAACATTCCAAAAACATTACAGGGGTCGAACATGTTTTAAGTGGATTAAGGGTTATTATTATCGCCATTGTGGCCAATGCAGCCTTTACATTTGGTAAAAATAATTTTCACTACTGGAACGACTGGGCAATAGCAATTATAGCTGCAGGGTTATTTCTTACTAAATTGCATCCAGCTGTTGTTTTGGTTGCTGCTGCTTTGCTTGGTATTATTTTCACCAAAAGAAATTCTCATCCTTTTGAAAAACTTGATAGCGTAAAAACCTTTCGATTCTTTATTTGGGCTTTGGTATCTGTTGCTGTTGGTATAGTTATCCTATTCTTCTTGAATAAAGATTATTTTACATTGGCAACCATTATGCTAAGAATCGACCTTTTTTCGTTTGGTGGAGGATTGGCTTCGATGCCCATTATGTACCACGAGCTGGTTGACCTATTCGGTTGGTTCAGTGAAAAAGTATTCATGGATGGAGTAATCCTTGGACAGGTAACCCCAGGGTCAATTATTATTGCTGCGACATTTTTTGGCTACATGCACTTTGGAATACTGGGAAGTTTATTAGCAACCTTTGCGGTATTTACGCCCTCATTCCTAGTTCTTATGGGTATAATCCCATTCTTCGACAGGCTAAGTACATATCCACAGTTTAGTAGGATTATAAATGGTATTCTGTGTTCTTTTGTAGGTTTACTATCTGTTGTGACCTATCGTTTTGCCATTGGAGTCCATTGGAATATAATTGAAATAATATTCACGCTTGTTGCATTTGTACTACTTATGCGTAAGGTGGATGTTGTTTGGATTGTTCTTGGAGGTATTTTGGTTTCGTTTATAATGTAATGAGTATACTTAGTTGAACCATTAATTGTAGTTTTTCTTTTAATTTATCGTATTAAAACCAAAGTAATACCAATCTTCTCATAGGTTAATATTTTTTTGTTTTGTTAACACAATAAGCGTCAAACCTAAATCAAAAATTCTTATTTTAGCCATCCTATAGTTATGAAATGATTTTCAAAAACAAAAAACGTAAATCAATATCCGATTTAACAAATAAAACCCTACTACTTCGAGGGTTTACGCTTTTTGTATTCTCATTTATCCTTACAAGTTTTTTGGGTGTATTAATATACCGTTGGGTAAATCCTAACCTTACAATGCTTATGGTTATTAGGCATTATGAGTTTCTGTTCGATGGCAAAACCTCAAGCATTGAAAAGGATTGGGAAAGTATTGATAATATCTCACCCAACATGGTACTTGCCGCTGTTTCGGCGGAGGATAGCAAGTTCCTTACTCATTGGGGATTCGATTTTGAGCTGATTAAGCAGGCAATGAAGCATAACGAAAGAAGTAAAAGAATAAAAGGGGCAAGTACCATATCTCAGCAAACCGCAAAAAACATCTTCCTTTGGCCACGTCGGTCATGGATTCGAAAGGGATTTGAGGCTTACTTTACGGTTATTATGGAAACGCTCTGGTCGAAAAAACGAATTATGGAGGCCTACCTCAATATCGTTGAGTTCGGTAAAGGGGTATACGGTGTTGAAGAGGCTGCTCAAAATTTTTATCGAAAACCTGCCCTAAGACTTAATCGGCTTGAGGCATCGATGCTAACAACGGTTCTGCCAAGCCCAGCAAAAAGAAGCCCGGCAAACCCAAGTAGCTATATGTATCGATATCAAGAAAGGGTACTTTGGGGAATGAGCAGTATCGTTTCGGTGGATTTTGATTCGGATAATAGCATCTCAAAAAAAAGAAATAAATCAAAACGTTAAGATTTTGAAGAAACTTATTAAAACCATTATTGTAGCTGCATTTGCTGTATTAACCTTTTCTGCATCGGCGCAGCTGAACAAAGCCTACTTCTACTATCAAGGGCAAAGGTTGATTACCCAAGATAAGTATACCGAAGCCATTCACTATCTGAACACTCTTATTGAAGTAGATTCAACTTTAGCCGAGGGTTGGTTCCTCCGAGGAGTTGCAAAATACTACCTCAACGACCTCCAGGGCTCTAAGGATGATTTAAGTAAATCGATTTCTAAAAATCCCCTCTTTACGATTGCCTATCACTACAGAGCAATTGTAAATAATCGTTTATCAAAATATAACGAAGCATTTAAAGATTTAGAGTTTGCATTGGAACTTCGACCCGAAGATCAGGAGATACTTTTTACCCGTGGAGGAACATATATTCAAACAAAACAGTATGGTTTAGCAATACTGGATTACACAAGAGTTATTCGTTCGACTCCGAATAATGTTGACTCGTGGATTAACAGGGGTATTGCAAAATTAAGTTTAGGTGATACCCTTGGTGCACTAAACGATTACAGCCAAGCCATTAAACTCAATCCATTTTATTCCGAATCCTACTCTAAACGCAGCCGGCTTTACCTTGAAAAGAAGGAATTTGACATTGCTCTATCGGACATTACACAGGCAATTGATTTGGACTCAACCTCTACAATGAACTATTTCATCAGAGGGTTAATTTATAATGCTACGAGAAATTACACCGCTGCAATCGACGATTTTAACAAGGTATTATCCATCGATCCAAAGAATTCTTTATCGCTTTACAATCGGGCGCTTATCAAAACTCAAACTGGAGCCCTTAATGAAGCGCTTGAGGACTATGATATACTTACAAAGCTTAATCCTAATAATGTTCTAGTTTTCTACAATCGGGCGTCGGTAAATTATGATTTAGGAAAACTCCAAAACGCCATAACCGATTACACAACGGCAATTACGCTATTCCCTGATTTTGCTAATGCTTACTTCAATCGCTCTTTTGCAAAATCGAGAATTGGAAACAACGTAGGTGCCGAGGACGATTATAGAATAGCCAGTGAGAAAGTAAAAAAATATAAAGCATCCTCACAAGATGCTTACTTAGCCATGGCTGATACTAGCAAAAAGTTCAACAACCTACTTGAATTCGACACCGATTTTAGCAACGGTTTTTCGGAAATCAACCTAAAGAACGGTATTAATCTTCCAACAGGTTTCCTACCGCTCATTAAGCTTCAGCTGATTGATGAAAATATTAAAACAACTTTCAGAGATTATAAGAAACCTTTTGTTGACGAACTAAATAAAACCGTTGAAAAGGGCTATCAGTATAGCTATGCTCAATTCTCAATTCTTTCGCGAAAATCGATTATAGATACTAATTCAGTATCTGAAAGTATTGTTTGCTTCATTAAAGCGGTTCAACTTTCAACATTGAATAAGTATAATCAGGCGGTTCAAGAATATGAAAAGGCTCTTAAACTCGAACCTAAAAACCAGATTATTGCCCTCAACTTAACAACCGAAAAGATTGAAATGGCAAGGTTTGTTGAGCAATTCAATAACGACCCCAACGCAGCATCTTTTAAAATGGGGAATATTGGGAAAGCAAACAACGATCAAGGTAAATCGACTAATTACACCTATAACGAAGCCATTGAGAAACTAAAGGATATTGAAATCGATCTTCCTGATTTAGCTGTAATTCCTTATAATATTGGTAATACTTATCTACTCACCGAAGAACTTGAATTAGCGTTAAATGAATTCAGCAAAGCGATTCGGATTGAACCCCGATTCTCCGAAGCATGGTTTAACCGAGGTCTTGTAAGGCTAATTAAAGGCGATAAGCAGAATGGCTGCATTGACATTAGCAAGGCCGGAGAACTTGGTCTAAATCAAGCATACTCATTAATACAGAAGTTTTGTAAGTAGAGTAAAATATGGATTATCGTACTTATACTGAAGTTGTCCGTAATTGCACAGCGACATTCACTGACTGACCGAAAAAATAAAAATTGCATTAACTTGACAACTAATTTTAAATAAGATGGCACAAATAAATCCTTACATCCACTTCAATGGAAATGCAGAAGAGGCATTTACATTTTACAAATCAGTATTTGGCGGAGAGTTCGCAATGATAAGTCGTTTCAAAGACATGTCAATTCCAGAGAGTCCTATTTCTGAAAATGAAGCAAATAAAATTATGCATATTGCTTTACCAATAGGCAAGAGTAGTTTGTTAATGGGAAGTGATACCCCAGAATTTATGGGAAAGCATAACGAGAATGAAAACAGAAGCAAAATTTCAATTAGTGCAGAAAGTAAGGAGGAAGCAGACCAATTATTTAACGGACTTTCAGCAGGTGGAAAAGTAGAAATGCCGATTGCAGACAGTCCTTGGGGTTCTTATTTTGGTATGTTTAGAGACAAATATGGAATCGAATGGATGGTGGACTTTGACCCAAAATATAAAGGACAGCTGTAACGGACAAAAAACAACTACAGCTAACTCGTGCCATAATATGAGCTGTTGTTGGTTAAAGGATATTAACAACTCTATCTGGGGATTTGTTTATTGAAGATTTAATACTGAATTAACTTAGCGACTTGTCAGGTTACTAACTATATCACCTTCCCCACCCAATTATTTGAGCGTAAGTAAATAAAAGAAACTGATGAGAGTAAGATGCCATACATAATTTCGACTGTCCAAACAACTGTAAGCGATTGCTTTAAAATCAAAGCAAAAACAAACGTTAAAAGAATGTAAATGGCAAGAATTCCTATCTCAAGAAGTAGTGATACATTTGTTTTTCCTGTTCCCGAAACGCTATTGAACAGAACAAATGCCATAGCAAGCAATATTGAAGCGATGGTAATTATATTCATAATTGGCAAGGCCATTGCAATTGTTGAAGGGTCGGTGGTGTATACCTGAATAATTAACCGTGGAAACAAACTGCAAATTACCGAAAGAACAGCCGAAAACCCTGCTGCAACCAATGCAATTCGCCATGTCAATGATAGAACCTCCTTCGATCGTCCTTGTCCAATAATGAAACTTACTAGTGAATTTGCTGCGGTTGCAAAGCCCATAATTGGAATCAGTAGAACAACATAGATACTTCTAATAATATTTGAAGCGGCCAGTTCTACCTCACCCATCTTCTCAATAATTAGGAAGAAGATAAACCAGATTGAGAACGAAAAGAAGTTCTGAAGCATTAAAGGAATGGATACTTTAAATAGCCGCGACATCATTTGGGAGTCGTACTTGTAAAACTTGAAAATATGAAACTCCTTTATATTCTTGTTAAGTATTGTATAAACGATAAATGCCCCTGCTCCTGAAAATTCAGCAATAACCGATGCTAATCCTGCTCCGCTAACACCCATCTTCGGGAATCCAAAATGACCAAAAACCAATGAGTAACCAAAGAAAACATTAACAATAACCATGGTCAACGTGGTGTAGGTAATTACCTTTGTCTTACCAATTCCCACATAGAATGCTCTATACGAAAAATAGGTGAATGCAAAAAATAGTCCCCAAATCCGATACCTAATAAATTCGTAACTCGCATTGAACACATTCTCCGACTCCACAATACGATAAAGAATTGTTCTCCCAAACAACTCGAAGAATACAATTAAAAGTATAGCTAAAAAGAGTAAGAAGTATTGAGTGTGCTCAATAATACTGCCTATCTGTTTATTCTCGCCTTCGCCAAATCGGCGGGCAACCATTATCTGCGCACCCATGCCAACTCCCCAACCAAGCATAATAATGGCAAGGTAAAAAAGACCACCAATCGCACCACCACCTAGAGCAGCATCACCCAAACTACCAAGAAATGCTGTGTCAGTAACGTTTATCACATTCTGTGCAACGCTACCAATCATTATGGGGAATGCAATATCCCAAACACGACGATATGAAATAGAGGTTTTCAATTTGAAAAATTTAAACACAGAGACACCGAGATGAAGAGTTTATTTATAATCATATCCTCTGTGCCTTTGTGTCTCTGTGTTCAATAAGTGTATCGATACTACAAATGCTCATCGAAATATTGGATAATCTTATCAATTAAATGAACCCGCTCCTTGCCGCTAACATTATGTTCATGCTGTGGGTAAGTGAAATAATCCAGCTGAACATTGTTTTTAATGCACTCTTTCAAGAAGGTAAAGCTGTGCTGTGGTACAACGGTATTGTCCATATCATCATGAATAATAAGCAACTTGCCTTTTAGATTGAAAACAAAGTTCTTTAGGTCAGCATTTTTATAGCCTTCGGGGTTCTCGTCGGGGGTATCCATGTAGCGTTCGCCATACATTACCTCGTAAAATTTCCAATCGATAACAGGACCACCAGCAACACCAACTTTAAACACATCGGCTTTTTTAAGCATCATCGAAACAGTCATAAATCCACCATAGCTCCAACCATGAACTCCAATTCTACCAGCATCAACAAATGGCAATGATTTTAAATACTCCACCCCTACCATCTGATCGTCAATCTCGTTAACGCTTAGGTTTCGATGTATTACATTTTCAAACTCAAAGCCACGGTTTGAAGTACCTCTATTATCGAGCGTAAAAAGGATATACCCTTTATTTGCCATGTAATACTCCCATAGCCTCGCTCCTCCCATCCAATCATCGGTTACCAGCTGTGAATGTGGTCCACCATAAACATAAACAACAACAGGATACTTTTTATTCGGATCAAAATTGGCAGGTTTGATTATACGAGCATACAAATCAAATTTCTGATCGCTTGTTTTAAGAGTAACCATCTCAAGCTTCGACATGCTATAATCCTTGTAAGGGTTATCTGATTTTAAAATATTAATTATCAGCTTACCCTTGGTTGAGTATAAATCTATTTGGTTTGGTACTTCAATACTCGAAAAGATATCGAGAAAAAGACCTTGTTCTGTTGCTATAATTGGATTGTGTGTTCCATGATTTGATGTTAGCTTGGTCTCTTCTCCTTTCTTAATATCCATGCAGTACATATGCCTTTCGAGCGGGTTCTGCTGAGTTGATAAATAGTAGAGCTTTTTATCCTGCTTATCAAAACCAATAACCCTTGTAATATCCCAATTTCCCTTGGTTATCTGTTTAGCTAAAGTTCCATCGATATTATAAAGGTAAACATGATTCCACCCATCGCGTCGGCTCTGCCAGATAAACTGGTTTGGATTTGTACTAAGAAAATCCATCGGCTCCAAAGGTTCAACGTACTTATCACTTTTCTCTTCGAAAAGGGTTTTAACAAAATCGCCGGTTACAGCATTGTACTGATTCAATTTCAGGAGATTTTGCTCTCTGTTGAGCACAGCGATGTATATCGATTTCTCATCGGGACTCCAAGCAACATTCGTTAAGTACTGCTCCTTAGGCTCACCTGTCTTTATAAAAGTTGTTTCGCCCGAATTCGTGTTATAAACCCCAAGAGTAACCTCATGGCTTTTCATCCCTGCCATAGGGTATTTCACATTTTTTACAGTGGCAATTCGAGTAGAAATATCAACAAGTGGATAGTCCGTAACCATTGTTTCATCCATTCTATAAAATGCGATGTAATTCGATTTTGGCGACCAAAATACCCCTCCCTTGATACCAAATTCATTCCGATGAACCGATTGACCATTTACGATTCCTCTATTTGAATCGTTGGTAATTTGAATCGATTTTCCGTTCGTTGAAACAACATATAAATTGTTATCAATTGTATAGGCAACTTTCTGATTATCGGGGCTGATATCATCGTTCAGCGCATTCTTGTCGAAAGAAATAATTGATGCTACACTATTAGCTTTAACATCATATATTATATAGCTTGACTCAGCGTTAAATCGAATCAAATTATTCGATAGCCAAATAATGCTAGGAAAATCCTTAGCGGCTGCAACTCCCTTGGTTGAAATTTGGCTATTTATATCATCGAGAGATAAGATAATAGCCTCTTTCTTTGTTTTAACATCGGTTTCAACCAAACTGTTATCCTTGATGTATGAATAGGCGGTTGATTCGGGTCGCCACGTGAGATTCCGAAGTGTTGTTGCTCCAAATTCTCTACGCTGACCAAGTACAGCCTGCTTTAGGGTTAACTCCTTTTTTTGTGCGTAAGCGCTAAGAAATGTGATGAATAAAACAAGTGTTAAAAGTTGTAATCTTCTCATAATAAATATTTTAATTTACCTAAAAACTTAGTAAGTCGACGGATAAAGATATTTTAAAATGAATTAGACTTCACTTTTGTTAAAAGGTTTTTTTAAGAATTAAATAAAACAATCGATGCATAAAAAATCTTCAATTACTATAAATAATACGCTTAAAGCAACGATAACCATTAAACTCTTTGAATATTCATGTTTTTTTTATTACTTGCATCAACTAAAAAGTAAACGTATAGTAGATGTCTTCAAACAGTGTATTTAAAGGATTTTACAGGGTAATAATAGTTTTAGTTATCGCACTTCCAATTCTTAATAGCTGTGGAAGTGGAAGCAATAAAGAACAATCCGCTGAATCAAAGGCGGATCTTTTACCCGACACCCTATCGATGCTCGTTAAATTTGAAAACTCACTTTTCCCTTTACCTTCACCTTACCAAGCATCAACTTTAATCAAGAAAAAAAATATTCCATTCGATGAGAGCATTGCTAGCTCTATCGATAATTACCAGCATTTTAGCACAGCCTTCAAGAAAGCGTTAAATCTTGGAATTTACGGAACAGATCTTAGCTACCTTAATATTTATGATCGTACCCCTGAATCAATTAGCTACTTAAGCGTAATTAAGAACCTTAGCGATCAGCTCGGCATCTCGGCATCCTTCGATGAATCTTTTTTCTCATCCATTGAAAAAAATATCAATAACAAAGATTCATTACTTGTAATACTTTCCAAAACATACCGAAATACCGATTCGTACCTTAGGGTGAACGACCGAAAAAATATTGGTTCATTGATTCTTGCAGGCGGTTGGGTTGAGAGTTTGTATATCCTCACGAGAATTGGAAAAGGTACAAATGATCGTGAGATAATTAATCGCATTGGAGAGCAAAAGCATCCATTGGATAATCTGATCGAGATATTAACACCATACTACTATAAATCGCAAGAATTCTCAACATTAATCGATGGGCTAATTGATTTGGCCTATGAATTCGATGGGGTTATCTACACTTACTCCTATAAAGAACCAAAGATTGATGTCGACAAAAAGATAATCTATATCAACAGCGAATCGAGGGTGGTTATGTCAGCGTATCATCTCGAAACGGTCAGCAAAAAGATAGAAGCAATACGTAATCAAATAATTGGTTAATCGTCTGAATACTGCGAATACCTATGAAAACTAAAAAGATATTATATATAATCCTTGTTTCAGCACTATCATTCACTGCAAAACCAGCTTTATCGCAGGTGGAACAGCTTCAAAATATTTGCTCGTTGTATTTCTCACCTGAGTACATTTCGGATGGACAAGAATATTTTGCCTCGTTAAAACCCGATCAAAAGGTTGAATTTCGTACGACTTTTTACGGAGAGAATACATATAGGATTGTTGCTTGTACAAACCTAAAAAAAGGCGATTTAGTTTTTACCGTTTTTGATACTGAAAAAAATCAGCTTTTCACCAATGCAAGCTATAATTACTCACAGTATTGGGATTTAAAATTCTCATCAACGATAACGTGTATTGTTCAAGTTGATGTTAAAAACATAAAATTTACGCCTGGTTTTGTAATGCTTCTGATAGGTTATAAACCCTAATACCCTTGTTTAGAATTGTTAACTACTAACTATTTGATGCATGAGTGAGTCGATTCTAAAAGCATTAATGCAATTGTTTGCAATTATTGCTCACCCCGAGGACGAAGAGGTGGAAGTTGAAGGAGGTGGAAAAGGTGATAGACGCTCAGTTGTAGAGAGTTTTCTTAAAAACCAGCTGAATCAGGAACTTGTTCGAGAATATCTTAAAGTTTTCGATTATTACTACAACTTACATCAGGAGAAGCAGAGCGAAAAAAGCAAAACAAAAAAGCGTACATCATCGAGCTCCGTTCGCGTTTTAAAAATTTGCACTCAAATCAACGAGGAGCTAACTCAACAACAGAAGATTGTTGTTCTATTCAGGTTACTTGAGTTTGTTAAAACATCGGATGGAGACGTTACCGAACAGGAAATGGCCTTCATCTCTACCGTTTCTGAATCGTTTCATATCCCCGAAGAGGAGTATTCTTTAATTTGTGATTATGTCCTCTCCCCTTTCGACAAAATAATTCTTACTGATAATATTCTAGTAATCAACAATCAGCGCGAATACTTCATTAAAGGAATTCGGCACATCTACGCTGAATCGTTTCAAGGCGAGCTGAAAGTTGTAAATATCCTCTCTGCAAATATTCTATTCCTGCGCTATTTAGGTGAGCATGAGTTGTATCTAAATGGTCACTTATTGCAAAAGGATAAAACTTACGTACTTAACAACGGCTCATCAATCCGTAACAATAAAATAAAGCCTATATACTATAGCAATATTGTAAGTAGGTTTGCAATAGACAGGATTAAGGAAAAAATCCTTTTTGAGGTTAAAAATGTTGAGTTCAAGTTCAAAGGAGGCAAAATTGGTCTTCACGACATAGCCTTTACCCAAGAATCGGGTCAACTTGTAGGCATCATGGGTGCTTCGGGTGCAGGAAAATCAACTCTGCTAAATGTTCTTAATGGCACTGAAACACCTTCGTCAGGAAATGTATTAATTAACAATTGTGATATTCATCATCAAAAAGATATTGTTGAAGGCTTAATTGGTTTTGTTTCGCAGGACGACCTGCTTATTGAAGAGCTAACCGTTTTCCAAAACCTTTACTACAACGCAAAACTTTGCTTCGACAACTATACCGAACCTCAGATTGTTGATGTCGTTGATAGAATGTTACTGAGCCTTGGGCTGCATGAGATTAAGGGCATGAAGGTTGGATCACCCTTGAATAAGAAGATAAGCGGTGGTCAGCGTAAGCGTCTAAATATAGCACTCGAGCTAATCCGCGAGCCGGCAATACTATTCCTCGATGAACCAACCTCAGGTTTAAGTTCAAGAGATTCTGAAAATATCCTTGACCTCTTAAAGGAGTTAACTCTTAAAGGTAAACTGGTATTCGTTGTAATCCATCAGCCATCGTCGGATATCTTTAAAATGTTCGATAAACTGCTAATTCTCGATACTGGTGGATACCTTATATATGATGGAGATCCAATTGAATCGATTATCTACTTCAAATCACGTGTTCAACAGGCCAATTGGAACGAAAGTGAGTGTACACTTTGCGGTAATGTCAACCCTGAGCAAATTTTCAATATCGTTGAGGCCAATGTAATCGACGAGTATGGGAATCCAACCCGCTCGCGTAAAACAACTCCCGATGAGTGGACTGATCATTATAAAAAAATCACTTCGAGTCAAGAGAAAACAACCTTTATCCCTACGGAACTGCCAAAAATCCAATTCAAAATCCCTAACTGGGTAAAGCAGCTTAAGGTTTTCGTTCAACGCGATGTTCTTTCCAAATTGGCAAATACTCAGTATATGATTATCAATATACTCGAGGCACCAATCCTTGCATTGCTGTTGTCCTATATTATCAAATTCTACAATGTTGATATTGCCAATGAGGTTGGTTATACCCTTTTAGATAACGATAACCTCCCCGTATACCTTTTCATGTCGGTTATTGTGGCAATCTTTATTGGCCTTACTGTTAGCGCCGAGGAGATAATTAAAGATAGAAAGATACTAAAACGTGAAGCTTTTCTTAACCTCAGCTGGTCTAGCTATTTAATGTCAAAAGTTTCAATTCTAGTAATTATCTCAGCAGTTCAGGCTCTATTATTTGTTCTTATAGGAAATACAGTTTTAGAAATAAAAGGAATGTATTTCGAATATTGGTTGGTACTCTTTTGCACATGGGTATCGTCAAATTTGCTTGGATTAGTAATCTCCGATAGCTTCAAAACCGTTGTAACCATATACATTCTCATTCCGTTTTTAGTTATTCCACAAATAATTTTAAGTGGTATCATTGTTAAGTACGAGAAGTTAAATCCATCTATCTCATCACCAAGCAGTATACCTATTTACGGAGAAATTATTCTTGCCCGTTGGGCATATGAGGCCTTGGCAGTTTATCAGTATAAAGAGAACAATTACCAAAAACAGTTCTTTAAATACGACGAAGCCATGAGTATTTCTGATTACAAACGGAATTATTGGCTAAAAACATTAAATAATAAAGTTGATCTCTGCGAAAGATATTTGAAAAAACCTGATAAATCGGAACAGGTAGTAAAGGCATATCAGGTAATCAAAAACGAAATTAAAAAAGAGATGTTTTCGGTTTCAGGTTCAACAATAAAATTTGCCAAGTACAATCAGCTAAATACCAAAAAACCAACTGAAGTTTTACTCCAAGATATCAACGCGTATTTAGAAACGCTTCGGAAATACTATATTAAACTTTACAATAAAGCAAGCAACGAGAAGGATTTAATTATATCGAACCAACAGCAAACAGCCAATAGCAAAGAGAAGTTTTTGAATCTAAAACGAAGTTACTTTAACGAAAGCTTATCCGATTTAGTGAGAAATTCAGGCGAAGTGGATAGAATTATAGAGTACAGAGGAAATCTGATACAAAAGGTTGATCCAATATTTCTTTACTCTGACTCAAAAATAATAAGTTCTCACTTCTATGCCCCAGCAAAGCAGATTTTTGGTTTTTTTGTTAGTACGTTCTGGGTAAATATCTTTGTAATTCTATTATCCTGTTTCATGCTGTATCTTATCCTTTATTATAGAATACTAAAACGAGCGTTGGATATGCTTGAGAAATTTACTGGAAATGTTGAATCCGACTAGTTTCTCATGATTATAAGACAATAAAAAAGGGGCTTAAAGCCCCTTTTTATATAATAATTGTAAGTGTATCAAATCAGTTAATCAACAATTTGAATCATCTTAAATGGCACTTTAATAATTGATTCATAATCCTCTCCGGCTTCAAGCATGTCCTCATCGTCCTCTTCGTAGTACCAATTAATAACTACCTCCTTTTGATTCTTTTTAAGATTCTCAAGTTTCTTGAAAACATCAAGGATACACTTCGATGAACTTGTATTAAAGTATTCAAGTTGAACATTAACAACTGTTTTGGCAGCAGGTCCTTGATTATACTCCTCAAGCCAATCAACAATTGGCTTATAGAACTCGATTGAGTTCTCAGGAATTGACCGACCCTTAATTTCGATAGCGCCAGATGTAGGGTTCATGGTTACGGTTGGCGTTTTAGGAGTTCCCTCAATATTTATCAATTCCATAGTTTAATTGTCTTTATTCTTTCTCGTTAATAAATACGTTCAGATTAAAAAAGTCGAAATCTGTATTATAATTATAAAACTTGTAATCTAACTTATTTCCTGTTTTTCTAGCAATATCAATCAGTCCAAGTCCTCCACCACCTTTTGCAGAAAATGACTGATTATTGAGAACAAATTTATAAAAATCTTTTAACTCTTCTTTCGAAAGAGAATTTATCTTATCAATTTTTTCCTGTAAAATCTTTGACTTATCGGTACGAATAAAATTGCCTGTTGATATTCTAAAAATTTGATCCTGTTTCGCCAATACAAAGGCTCCATAATTGGTTTCGGACTCTCCCTCACCATTAATGGCATCAACATGGTGGAAAAGGTTTTGTAAACTTTCCACTAAAACGTTATAAAGTTTTTTCTTTACACCAGTTTGTTCGGATGCTTCCTCAAGCTTTGACTCTATCAAACTCAAAGTATTGGAAATAACATCAGCGCTGATAGCTCCTTTATAAGCAACAATCACCTCGCCCTTATTCATCCGATCGTAACAATCATTCAAGAAAAAACTCATTGAGGAGCCTGTTTTACTCTGAAACAAATTGATTGGTTTTCTTGATACCAAAACAAATATAAAAAAAAATAAATTAAAGACCGGTATTAATAATCTGGTTTTTATAAAATTAAATTAAAATTATAATAAATCAATTTTAATAAAGTGCTTTTATATAAAAAAACCGAAAGGTTAAACTTTCGGTTTTATAACTTTTTCTTTCTGAGCTCCCTGATACATTGAATACCGGTATAATTTGCAATCCATCGCACCATTTGCCAACTGTATTGACTTTGACGGCCTTAATCCAATACTCTTAATAGCATCAAAATTATTGCTAATGAGCCAAATATCATATCCGGTATAGTGCTGCTTAAAACAATCACCAAGCTGATTGTAAAATGATTCTATTTGTTCCTTCTTTAGATTATCGCCATAAGGTGGATTGGTGATTACGATGCCTTTGCCATTTAACGGCTTAAAATCAAATATTGAGCGAATCTTTACCTCTATTTTCTTTTGAAGACCTGCGTTTCGAATATTCTCAGTCGAAATTTCTACTGCTCTTTTTGATATATCGCTTCCGATGATTGAATGGTTAAACTCTCGTTCCATGCTTTCATCATTATAAGCCTGCTGCAGTAATGTCTCGTCGAAATCAAACCAATTCTCGAAACCGAAGTGTTTCCGAAAAAGGCCAGGAGGAATACCATGAGCAATCAGGCCAGCTTCAATAAGGATGGTGCCAGAACCACACATTGGATCTATAAAATCGCTATTGCCATCCCATCCAGAAAGAAGAATCATTCCTGCAGCTAAAACTTCATTAATCGGTGAAGAATCCTGTGCTAGCCTGTAGCCTCTCCGATGTAACGATTCCCCTGAAGAGTCAAGGGATATCGTACAATCATCTTCACAAATATTGATATGAATTCGAATCTGAGGATTTTTTGGATCAACGAAAGGTCGCTTACCCGTTTTCTCTCGAAACTGATCTGCAATTGCATCCTTAAGCTTAAGGGCAACGTACCGCGAATGGTTAAATACCTCTGAATTTATTACACTATCAACCGCAAATTTCTGCGTTACATTCATAACACCTAACCAATCATATTTTTTAGCCTGACCATAGAATTCATCTTCGGTTCTCGCTTTAAAAGTGTATATTGGTTTTAGAATTCTTAATGCTGTACGAAGCTGGATATTCGCCTTGTACATCATTTCCTGATCCCCTGTAAAACTAACAGTTTTTGGAGTCAAGTTAATATCTTCCGCACCAATTGCCCTTAACTCATCAGCTAAAACACCCTCTAATCCCTGATGGGTTTTGGCAATCATCTCAAACTTCTCAGCCATTCTGTATAATCTTGTATATTAAAATTAATTACTGCTTATGTATTACTTTGGTTTTGCTTTGGTAACCATTGGCTTACCTCCAGCTTTTCTGCTTGAAAATGCATTTAAAATTACTTCTGCATCTTCAAAAGGAACTGTAATAAACGAAAAGTCATCGTGAACGCTAATATCATCGATTTTATTATCAGGAATTTTCACCTCTTTTCGAATAAAATCAGATATTTTTCGTGGTGTCATTCCATCTTTACGACCCAATGCAACAAATAATCTAGAAGTTCCTGATGCGTCTACTTTAAAAGTACGAACTTCAGAGTAGTTTTTAATATCAAGCTGTGATTTGAATGATAAACGCAGGAGCGATGCAAGTGCAACTTCGGGACTGTTTAGTTCAAGCAGATCTTCCGCCATACCGAGGTATTCATCATATGATCCCTTCTTGATAATCTCGGCAATCTCAATTTTAATTCGTTCTCTCTTAACGGCTATAATATCTGCAGCGGCAGGAAGAATCTCTTTGCGTATTTTTGATTTTGTAATCTTCTCAACAAACATCAATTTTCGCGATTCTTCTCTTGTAACAAATGTGATTGCTGTTCCCTGTTTTCCTGCTCTTCCAGTACGCCCAATTCGGTGGATATATGATTCGGCATCCTGTGGAAGGCTCATGTTAATTACGTGAGTTAAATCAACGATATCGATCCCTCTCGCTGCAACATCAGTAGCAATAAGAATGTTAATATGCTTGTTTCGGAATTTTAGCAATGTTTTTTCGCGTTGAGCCTGTGATATATCGCCATGTAAGCCTTCAACTGAATAACCACGTTCCAATAGTTTTGATGTTGTAGTATCTACTGCAACCCTTGTTCTACAAAAAACTAAACCATAGAATTCGGGTTCAATATCGATAATGCGGGTTAGCGCATCAAATTTATCGGCATCACGAACTTCGAAATAGATCTGATCGGTAAGGTTGGTTGTAGGTTGTGAACGATCTACCTCAAGTTTTCTGGTATTAACCATATACTTTTTGGATAATCTAGCAATCCTGTCGGGCATTGTAGCTGAGAAAAGAAGTGTACGCTTTTCCTTAGGTGTAAAGTCTAGAATCGCCTCAATATCATCGATAAAACCCATATTGAGCATTTCATCCGCCTCATCAAGAACAAACCATGATAATTTATCAAGTTTTAAATCTCCTCTGTCTAACAAATCCTGAACACGTCCGGGTGTTCCCACGACTAGGTCAACCCCCTTACGCAGCCTTCGCTGCTGTTCAGAAATGGATTGTCCACCATAAACAGCTGAAACAGAAATTTTATTTCCAGCCAACGAAATAATTTCGTCGGAAACCTGTAGGGCCAGTTCACGGGTAGGAACTAATACTAGTCCTTGAACAAAGCCACTTCCTCCTTTAATCTTTTCGATCATAGGAAGTCCAAATGCCGCGGTTTTTCCAGTTCCTGTTTGCGCTTGAGCAATAATATCGCCCTCTTCATTTAAGAGGACAGGTATTGTCATGCGTTGGATTGGAGAGGGTAGTTCAAAACCCTTTTTTTCGATAGCAGCCAAAGATTGATCCGATAGACCAAGCTGCTTAAACTCTGAAAGATGTTCCATTTACAATAAGTATATATGACCCAAACCTTTGGGTCAAAATTTAATTAAAAAAACAACCTAATAAGCTGCTATTCTTTTACTAGGTACTTATAGTTATCCCAACTATTTAGTATTTCAACTGCTTTGAGAAAAGCATTATTATTCTGATTTATTATCTCGAAGTACTTGCTGTTGGTAAATATCGATTGAGATATTAACCCTTTCAATTGCCTCTTAATTTCATTTTTTGAGATGACTAATCCAGCATCATCGCGTTTGATTTTTCGGGTTTCACCCAATGCAACAAGCTCTTCAATCATCTGATCGGTTACTTCAAATTTTTTATTAAACTTATCAAACTTAGGGTAGTCTTTAATCAGCTGATTTCTATTTTTATCGAGCCACGATAGGTAATACTGATTTAGGACTGCTGCTCTTACAAGTTTTCCATAGTATTCTGAATAATCAGTGGTATCGAGAGGAACAAAAATATCGGGCATTATACCTCCACCGCCATAAACAGTTTTACCTTTTAAAAGTGTCTTATACTTAAGATTTTTAGGAAACTTGATGCTATCCATTGAGAAAAGTTCTCCTTTTTTATAGCGATCGTTTATATCAGAATAGTACTTATCAATACTTTCGTTATTATATGGCCGTTGAATTGCTCTTCCGGTTGGTGTATGATAACGAGCGATAGTAAGACGTATCATTGACCCATCTGGCAAAGCCATTTGATTCTGAACCAAGCCCTTTCCAAATGATCTACGACCAACAATAATCCCTCTATCCCAATCCTGAATTGCACCAGAGAGGATTTCGCTAGCAGAGGCAGATCCTTCATCAATCAGGATTACAAGACGAGTCTTTTCAAGCTCACCCCTTTCAGTTGAAAGAAAGTCTTGACGAGGATTTGTTCGTCCCTCGGTGTAAACAATTAGCTTTCCGTTATCAAGAAATTGATCGGCTAATTCAAATGCAGTATTAAGCATTCCACCTCCATTTCCTCGAAGATCGAGGATAAGATCTTTCATCTTCTGCTTTTTCAAATCCTTTACAGCATCGTTGAACTCTTGCTCAGTGGTAACTGCAAAACGGCTTAGCTTGATATACCCAATTTTTGAATCAATCATGTATGATGCATCAATGCTGAATATTGGGATTCTATCACGGGTAACGGTAAAATCTAACAATTTCTTTTCGTCTTTTCTTTTAACTTGAACATTCACTTTGGTTCCCTTTGGACCTCTAAGGAACTTAAAAACATCAGAATTTTTTAACCCGATTCCTGCAATATTTTTTCCATCGATGTTTAGAAACCTATCACCAGCTATAATTCCAACTCTTTCTGAAGGCCCTCCAACTATTGGATTAACAACCATTAATGTATCGTTCATAATATTAAACTCAACACCAACTCCATCAAAATTTCCTTCGAGGGGTTCATTCATTGCTTGCACTTCATCCTTTGAGATGTAAACGGAATGAGGATCGAGCTGTTCAAGCATACTTTTAATAGCCTCATCAACCATCCTATTCGGGTTAACGGTATCTACATAGTCATTTGATAGATACTGTAAAAATCTCACAAACTTATAAGCACTAAAACTTGACGATTGCTGAGCTGATGCAGTAATACTGCATATCATAGCAAATGAAAATATAATATAGAATCTACGAATCATTTTTATATGATTTTATAATTTAATTGAATTAGATATTTGTAAATAGTAAACGAATTATCAGGTTATTTGTTTATTTAAACTATTCCCACTCAATAGTAGCGGGTGGTTTTGAGCTAATATCGTATACTACCCTATTAATACCTTTTACCTTGTTTATTATATCGTTCGAAATTTTAGAGAGAAATTCGTAGGGCATTGGATACCAATCCGCTGTCATGCCATCTGTTGAGGTAACCGCACGAAGAGCAACAACAAATTCATAGGTGCGCTCATCGCCCATTACGCCAACAGATTGAACAGGGAGAAGTATAGTTCCTGCCTGCCAAATTTTATCGTATAATCCAAATTCTTTTAAACCCTGTATATAAATATGATCTGCTTCCTGAAGTAGTCTTACTTTTTCAGGACTCACTTCACCTAAAATACGAATACCTAATCCGGGTCCAGGGAATGGATGGCGTCCAAGAATATTTTGAGGTAATCCCAACTCATTACCAACTCTACGTACCTCATCCTTAAATAGTAAACGCAATGGTTCAACTATTTTTAGCTTCATTTTATCAGGTAATCCGCCAACATTATGGTGCGATTTAATGGTTTGCGATGGGCCATTCACCGATATAGATTCAATAACATCGGGGTATATGGTTCCCTGTCCAAGCCATTTAACATCGGTAATTTTATGCGCCTCAATATCAAATACCTCGATGAAGTTATTGCCTATGGCTTTGCGCTTCAGTTCAGGATCTGAGACTCCTTTAAGATCGTTGTAAAAACGCTGACTCGCATCAACACCAATTACATTTAGCCCAAGCGTTTTATAAGATTCTATTACCTGCGCAAACTCATCCTTCCGTAAAAGTCCGTTGTCGACAAAAATGCAGGTAAGATTCTTCCCTATAGCTTTATGAAGCAACAGCGCAGCGACGGATGAATCAACTCCTCCCGATAAGCCAAGAACCACCTTATCGTTCACAAGCTGTTGTTTTAATTGATTTACGGATTCCTCAACGAATGAAGCAGGAGTCCATGTTTGTGCACATCCACAGATATTAACCACAAAATTCTTGAGCATTTTCATACCTTCAGTGGTATGATAAACTTCAGGGTGAAACTGTATTCCATAGGTGGTTTCGCCTTCGACGTGGAATGCTCCTACTTTAACATCTTCAGTACTCGCTGTTATTTTAAAATTTGAGGGTATTGCTGTAATGGTATCACCATGCGACATCCAGACCTGTGATTTTTCATCCAAGCCCTTGAATAGGTTACACGATTTGTCAACTACCTGAAGCATAGCCCTACCATACTCACGGCTTTTTGATGGCTGAACATCTCCACCATTGGTTATCGATAGCAACTGAGCACCATAACAAACACCCAAAAGAGGATATTTCCCTTTTATATCGCTTAAATCGGGTTTAGGAGAATTGGTATCGCGAACTGAGAATGGACTTCCGGATAGGATAACTCCTTTAACGGTTGAATCTAATTCGGGGTAATGGTTAAAGGGATAAATTTCGCAGTAAACATTTAACTCACGTACTCTACGTGCTATCAGCTGGGTGTACTGAGAACCGAAATCGAGAATAAATATCTTTTGATGCATTTAATAGAACATTTGAGGCTGTAAAGGTAGTAAATTAATTGGTTGAAAATTTTTATAGGTTGCTGATAGTTTATTTTTCACCTTTGTTAACTATTCAAGGTTGAGGTTAGTTGATTCGTTTCTGATTTCTGATTCCTGATTTCTCATCTCTCGCCAATCACTTCTCACTTCTCTTTATTTGAATATCATATACATCTCCATCCTTTACTGCTATTGTATTCTCAAAAATTTCTTTTGCCTCCTGCTCCAATTTTGATACGCTTTTATACCTTGATGAAAAATGTCCGATTATCAATCTTCTCGCATCTGATTTAAGGGCAATAGTGGCGGCTTGGGCTGAGGTTGAGTGACCGGTTTGCTTTGCAAGCTTCTCATCGGCACGTTCAAAGGTTGCTTCGTGATAAAGCAAATCTACATTATTGATCATTCCGATTAGCTTTTCGCTATACATTGTATCGCTACAATAGGCGTAAGAACGAGGTTCGGAGGAGAAATAGGTTAATTCTGAATTTGAAATAATCTGACCATCGGCAGTGGTTAAATCGCTACCATTTTTTAGTGCACTAATCTCGGCAAGTGATAATGAATATTTCTCTATAAATTCTTTTCTGATATTTGGTAATCCTCGCTTTTCGCGAAAGATAAAACCTGTTGAAGGCACACCGTGTTTAAGAGGGAGGGATTCAATAATAATTTTTCCATCATCATAAATAACCTGATGCTTGTTGGGAACAAGAGCATGGAATACAATTTTGAAGTTCAGATCGTTCACAAAGAAGTTAACATTGAATAATAAATTATTTTCCAGCTCTTTATGGGCGAATATATGCAAATCAGATTTTCTGCCCATTAAGTTATAAGTCGAAATCAGGCCAATAAGACCAAGGGTATGATCACCATGAAGGTGCGAAATGAAAATATGATTAATCTTTGCCAGTTTGATATGCATTCGTCGAAGCTGAATCTGAGTGCCCTCAGCGCAGTCTATTAAAAACAACCGCTCATGTGCATTAAGCACATGAGCGGAAGGAAATCTTGTAGAAGTCGGCAGCGCGCTGCTACTTCCAAGAATTGTTACTGAGAATATCACTTCTGACGATCTTTCTCAGCTTTATTAATTATCTCTGTTGCTTCGGTACGTGAATAAGCAATGTTGAGTACTGTATCGAGTTGAGATATTGTAATTAGCCTCTCAACGGCATCTGTAAGTCCCGTAAGTACAAATGTTCCATTGGCATTCTTGCATAACCGATTTGCAACAAGAATTGCACTTAAACCTGATGAATCGCAGTAGCGGCAGCTGTTTAAATCCAGCACGATGTTACGTTCGCCGTTACCAGAAATCAACACTAGCTCTGATTTGAGGCTTGGAGCAATATTGGTATCGAGCTTTTCTTCGAGCACTTCAATAAAAGTGCAATTTTCCAGCTTGTCAATTTTAAATTCCATCGCTATCGGGATTAAATTGGTTCAAACTTAATGAACTACTCTTTATCTTTCGCTTTAGCATCTGCTTTAGTTTTAGCTTCATCTTTCCTTTGAGTTTCCTCAAGTTCTGTTTTCAGAGCAGCTAGTTCGCTAATATCACCCAAGGTAGTCTTTTCTAAGTTAGCTTTCAACTTTTTTACAGCTTTTTGTGTGGTCGATGGCTTAGCTTTTTTATCAACCTTCTCTTCGGTCTTCTTACCATCCTCGAAAATCCTACTGTGTGAAAGGATTATACGTTTTGCTGCTTTGTTGAATTCTATTACCTTAAACGATAATTTTTCTTCAACCTTTGCTGTTGAACCGTCCTCTTTGCTAAGATGTTTTGGAGTTACAAAACCTTCAACACCATAAGGAAGAGCTACTACAGCACCTTTATCGAAAATATCGATAATTGTACCTTCATGAACTGAATCAACAGTGAATAAGGTTTCGAAAACATCCCATGGATTTTCCTCAAGCTGCTTGTGACCAAGGCTTAAACGACGATTATCTTTATCGATTTCAAGAACAACAACTTCGATATCGGCACCAACAGTTGTAAATTCTGCAGGATGTTTAATCTTCTTAGTCCAGCTTAGGTCAGAGATATGGATTAGACCATCAACACCTTCTTCAATCTCAACGAATACACCAAATGTTGTGAAGTTACGTGCCTTTGCGTTATGTTTTGAACCAATAGGATATTTCTCATCAATTTTTGTCCAAGGATCAGCCTTAAGCTGCTTCATACCCAACGACATCTTGCGCTCATCGCGATCAAGAGTTAGGATTTGAGCTTCAACTACATCACCAACTTTCAAGAATTCTTGAGCGCTGCGTAAATGCTGGCTCCATGACATTTCTGAAACGTGAATTAATCCCTCTACGCCAAGTGCAATCTCAACAAAAGCACCATAATCGGCAAGTACAACAACTTTACCTTTTAATACATCACCAATCTTTAGGTTTGCATCAAGCGAATCCCAAGGATGCGAGGTAAGCTGTTTTAGACCAAGAGCGATACGTTTTTTAGCATCATCGAAATCGAGGATAACCACGTTAAGCTTCTGATCGAGCGTAACGATTTCCTCTGGATGAGTAACACGACCCCATGATAGGTCAGTAATGTGGATTAGACCATCTACGCCGCCCAAATCGATGAACACACCATAGCTGGTAATATTTTTAACGGTTCCTTCAAGAACCTGTCCTTTTTCAAGTTTAGCGATAATATCTTTCTTCTGTTGCTCAAGTTCTGCCTCAATAAGCGCTTTGTGAGATACAACAACGTTTTTGTATTCCTGATTGATTTTTACAACCTTGAACTCCATTGTTTTTCCAACGTAGATATCGTAATCGCGGATTGGCTTAACATCAATTTGTGAACCGGGTAGGAATGCTTCGATACCGAAAACATCTACAATCATACCACCTTTTGTACGGCATTTGATGAAACCTTTGATAATTTCGTCTTTCTCAAGCGCTGAGTTAACGCGATCCCATGAGCGCATTGAACGAGCAATCTTGTGTGAAAGAATAAGTTGACCTTTTTTGTCTTCCTGAACTTCAACATAAACCTCAACCTTATCGCCAATCTTCATATCGGGATTGTAGCGGAATTCGTTAAGACTTATAACACCTTCTGATTTATAGCCAATGTTAATTACAACTTCGCGTTTGTTCATTGCAATAACTGTACCCTCCATGCATTCGCTCTCGCCAATAACTGAAAGGGTTTGATCGTACATCGACTCAAAATTTGTTTTTTCTGATTGTGAGTAAATGCTAGCTTCAGCATACGATTCCCAATCAAAATTTTCTACACCAGCCTCACCTGATTTTGTAGCTTGTTTTTTAGAAGCAACTGCTTTCTCTATTACTTCATTACCTGCTTCGTTAGAAGCTAATTCTTCGTGATTAATCATTAAATTACTTTAAATTAATTAGTTAGACATTATTATTAGAAAAAACTTGGACTGCAAAAGTACATAACTTTTTCATTTATAGGAAAAAAAGTTAAAAATAATGCACTGCGTAGATTCAAGAAGCAAATGCAACACAATTGAAGAAATTCACTTTCGGATTACTAAATTCAAGGTTCTTCCTAGGTCTTCTGTTAATTTTGTGCTGTATTTGTTTTATTAATTCTTCATCAAAGTTATTAAAATTAGT
>JANYLA010000120.1 GCA_025361485.1 Bacteroidales bacterium | reverse complement strand
ATTGGCTATTGGTTAGGCTGGTTGGGTATTTTATCATCGCTTGTTCAAGTGTGGTTATTTGAGCAAGCTCGGTATACTATTTCAAATTAGCTAATCAATAGCCTATTTTCTAGTCATTTAAATTTAAACAGGCTCTTAATCCAAATCAAAGATGATATACTAAGGTTATACAAATTGTTCGAAAAGATGAACAATTAGAATAACCATAGAGATGAAGTATCAATAGTAGAAATAGAGAACGATTTCTACACTTGATCCTTATTCAACATAGACAAACCCTTAATCCTAAACTTGAGTTTTAATATTTTCAACCTTTTTAAGCAAATGCTTCTTTCTATTTTTGTTAATTTTGACTCTTAACAGTATAAAAATGAGTACCTAATATAAGATTGATTTGCTATCTTTGATATTAATTTTTTGGATACATCTTACCAGAATGAACTTTCCAATAATTGTATAAAATCTAATAAAGTGGACAAAAATATAAATCCCGATTTAACTGAAAAAATATTTTATTCGGCATTCAAACTCATGTTATTTGATTACCAAAAACGTTTAGATTTATATGAACCAAAACTGGACTTTGTTGATCGTACTTTTAAGGTAATCAATACTGAAACTAATGAAATTCTTAATCATAAGTTCTATCCTGATATATTAAAAGAAATATTTGGTAATTACTACTTTTCCAGAATACGTGATAATTACGGAGTGCTATTAAAAAGTATAAAAAATGGGTTAATTTCTCCTGATGACCTATATGAATTTGCAAAAAACAATGACGGTGCTAGCCTAGAAGATATATATGATAAAACCTGTGAAACAGATCCAGAACTTATCGAATTTGAAAATAGATTTCAAGAAAAACTAGAATCTTGTTTAAGTAAATCCTCAAAAGAAAGTAAGTATCCCTCTAAGTATACTCCCAGGTATTGTCCTAGGTGTCAAGAGAGCCCTTGTATGTGTAGCGATCCAGATCCAGATTAATTAAAAAACAATAGGCAAGCCTTCAAGTGACAATCGAGAAAACTATGCTCAGCAGCCTACGAAAGAATAAGAAACACTAGGTTAGAGCTCTACTATTTTCAACCTTTTTAAGCAAATGTAATCTCCGTTCCGCTTTTGTCAAGGGTATACAAGCGATGATGTTTTGGTATATATTTTTATGGTATCATCGCCCTTGACAAAATCTCCACTTCCGATTTTTTGGTGCTTAACGGTTTGAAAATGGATAGTGATTTTCAAATATTCACTTATGCGTCTTATGAGGTTGTTTTTAAATTAGTTATCGAAGATTAAGGTCTTTTACTCCGTAGCTTTCAAGCCATTCTCTAATCTCTGAGTCTAGTTGTAAGCATACATTATAAAATGAATTATAATCTACACAGATTTCATTATGGGGGCAAGTTATTAATGTTTCATCAATAGGAGATATAATACTGCTATGTGAAAAATCTATCTTAACATATTTTTCCAATCCTTCAAGATTTACTCTATCAGGAGTCACAAGCTTAAATTTTTCAATTACTGAAGCAATATTTTTAGGTATAAATGGCGTCTTTGAATATTTTATGAATGGAAGATTATCATAAAAGTTTTTTGTGAAATAAATATCTAAACCTTCTAAATATTTAAGTTTTTCGCTATAAGATGAAATACTAAAAAAGGGAATGCTTCGTGGTAATGAGAAATTCAAATCATCATTCTTCTTGATAAAACTAATAGAGGTATCTTGAAGTACCTGAATTAATTGAGAAACAGTATCAAACTGCTTTTCTATGGCTGTTTTCTTAAATGAGATTTTCCTATAAATAATAATAGCGAAAATCAATGTTAATGTTGAAATTGTCAACGAACCAATAATACTCAAATAATCAAAAAAATCTTTTTCAATTTCCATGGTCTTTGCGTTTGGTGAGTCTGTTAATTATTCATTTTGAAGAAATAGATAGCAAAATTGGCGTCCTTAGGTTCTGTTAATTCGACTGAATACTTACCTTTTTCTTCTTTTAATATTTTTAGTTCAAAATGACAAACAAAATGCTGCCTGAAAAAATCATAAATATTATCAGATTGATGATTGCTTTTTTTAAAGGCATCTTGCCAATTAGAAAAACGCTCATCTAGCAGCGCAACTATTTTTCCTATTTGGTCAAAATCACAAAACAAGACTTCTGGTTTGTTTTTGTCAATTAAAGTCAAATTAAGTATTGCACAGTTCGAAGATAGATTCATAGGTTCATATTTTTAAAGTTAATTAGATCGAATTTAATAACTAATTTTCATAAAAACAAATATTAACTAATTAATATTCAATCGTATATAGCTTAAACGTAGTTTCAGAACTATCAAATAATTGAAAAATATTAGTGTTGTTTAACTTACATTAAAACACACCTTTTATCAAGCAATATATAAAGTATGTAATTTCTAAAAAGCCTTCCTTTAAATATTATTTATGCTACCATCTTCTTTCTCAATTCCTTTAACCTATTAGCTGCTTGAAAATTATCGACTTTAATGTAGGTTAAAAACGCCTTTACACTTTTGTGCCCCGAAATTTTCATTAATTCTTCTGAAGGGAAACCTGCCAGATACATATTTGTACAAAATGAACGCCTGCAAGTATGAGATGTCATTAGCTCATATTTCATAAAAACCTCCTTAACCTGTTTTGTACCTTTTTTGTGTACAATCTCATGTTTTTGTTTTAATCCAGCAAGTTCACCAATATCCTTTAGCCCTTTGTTAAAATCATTTAGGTGCATTTTTGGTAATTCTAGATTGTACTTACTAAGTAGGTCAGGAACGTAATCGATAATGGGTATTGTAACTGATTTATGTACTTTCTTCTGCGTAGTTTGAATCATTCCTGAGACCATATCGATGTTAGCACTCGTCAATGTTGATAGATCGGAATAGCGTAATCCAGTAAAACAACCAACTATAAAAAGGTCTCTAATCTGCTCTAATTCTGGTTGTTCAGATAAGTTCAAATCATAAATAACCTTCAACTCATTTTCTGTAAGATGTATATGATCCACATCCTCCTTAATGGTTTTGAATGGTTTCATATCAATAAAGGGAATAACCTTTTTCTCTATCCTGTCACGGACAAAAGCCTTGAGGTTTTTGATCTGCTTACCAACAGTATTATTTTTTAAACCTATAGTGCCATTCTTTTGCTTTGCAGTGTAACACAGATAGTCAACAAACTCATTATAGAGTACAATATTTAGATTTCTGAATGTGATAGGTTGCGAGGAATGCTCTTTAAAGCCAGTTAAATGCTTTTTTAAAGAGTTGTAATCCTTAATCACATCTGAAACAACCTTTGTCTTCTTGTCTTCAATGTACTTGTCTAATTGCAAGAATAAGTCTGTTCTTGAAGTTATGGTATCATACTCTTTGTTCTTAGCCAATTCAATAAGTATATACTCAACGGTAGGCTCAATATTATTGTCAGATGCATAGGTGATGATATTCCCTACTCTGGTCATTAAGGAAACTAGTTCCTTATCAATCTTCTCAAAATCGGGACAAGATTTCTTAACCCATTTCTTTTTAAAATCCCAGTGTTCATTAGCTACAAACTGGTTTAAAGGGATGAATGTTCTCTTAACTCGATTGTAATTGTATCGAACATAAATTGGAATTTCACCCGTTTTTGTGTTGTAATTTGCCTTTACAAATGGATAAAACCTTTTCATATACTAAGTTTTTTAGTGTTGCATTTGTGTTGCAAATTACTAAAAAACTATGAAAAACAACATAAAATTAGAGAAAATAAAAATCGTATAATACTGATTTATATATTATTATGTAAAGTTGAGTAAAGTGAAGTAAAGTAAAAAGCGTCCCGTCCGGACCGCAAAAAAAAGCCTCAGCGTAATCTGGGGCTTTTTCGTTTTTAATTCACTCTCTTTTCTAGAATATCAAATAACCTTCTTCTTCAAAATAAAAAAAGGGTCTTAAAGACCCTTTCCTCTATTTATCAGGTGAATGATTATTCCACAACCACCTTTTGATTTAATAACTTACTATCAGCATGAATAGTTAATAAATACATTCCCTTTGCTTGGTTTGTTAAATCTACTGTATTCTCGCTACTGTTTTTATAGCTATTTGAGTAAACTAATTTACCGCAGATATCGCGCACTTCAACTCTAATATTATTGTATTGCTGATCTGTTTTAACCCTAAAAAAGCCCTTGGTTGGGTTTGGAAAAACCATCACATTCTCAAGTTGATTGTCCTCAACTCCAACAGTGGTAGTTGTCTCAATCTTTAAATTATCAAGATAACAATTCCAACCATACTGTGAAGTGAATAAAAAAGCAATTCTTAAATTACTCTGATTTAGCGCTGCTTCGGGTAACTTGTATGCCTGCTGAGTCCAACCTTTAAAAGAGCTATAGCGGTTATACGTTGTTCCGCTATTCCAGGTAGTTCCATCGGTTGACCATTGAATTTTCATATTATCCAATTCAGGTGTCTCATCACCGGTATGCCAAGCAAAGTTAAGGTATACCTGACTTTGACCGACAGTAGAAAAAACTGGACTTGAAAGCCTAATGATATTTCCCACTCCACCATCCATTGAATTAAATTTAATCATGTGACTCCCTTCATATGGAGTGGCAACTGGATTTACCGAAGATTGTACCTGAGTAATAGATGCGGGCCCATTTCCAACTTCACCAACAGCAACTACTTGTACTGTCCAACAAGGTGATATTTCGCTACCATTAAACCCTTGTACAACTGGAATTGTTGGTATTGAGCAATTTGTAGCACCTTTCGCAAAAAGACTTGGGGAGTATTCGTTCGAACTATTTTTAGACCAAATCCGATAATAATAATTGGTTCCAGCAGTTAGCGCTGTATGATTGAAAGAAGTTGCATTTCCCGAATAAAGTACTGTGCCTCCACCAGGAATCGACGCGCCTGCGGTATAACTATTCCCCTTGAGAGGAGAACCAATTGTTCCGGTTGTTGAATATGCAATTAAAACATCATTATTATCGATATTTAGGTTCCACGATAAATCAATTTGTGTTTCGGATGCACCAGTTGCTAAAAAATTTTGGGGAACCTTAACATCGGAAATATAAACATCGAAGGAGATAGTTGAACCAGCACTAGATATGTTGCTAATATTTAAGCCTCCGGGCAAACCATTATGAAGAAAACTTTTTGGATTTGTAACATCATTTATGCTTGTTCGGCCGATATCAGATGAAAAGAAAGCATCGTAAATAGAACCATTAACAAGATTTGTTCCATCAGGACGATAGATATAAACCTCATCAAATACGCTAACGTTATCAAAACTAGCATTACCTATGAAATCGGAATTAATCCGATAAACTAACAGTCCATCCCCAGGCAGTAAACTTTCGAAATTTCCACTTTTTTTCCGATATTCAACCACAAAAAATTCCTTTTCAGAACTTGGCGATGCAATTTTATAACAATTATTTGTAGATGATGTCAAAGGATTCAGCGTATAAGTTCCCGAAGCGGTAATATCAGGTATGGTGGTAATCCACTTTGCATCCGCATACTTCCATTTCATATAAGCACCCATATGTCCACCTCCTCGTTCCATAATGTCCCAATACTCAACTGGATTAAAATTATTTTCGTTATAATGGTATAAATCAGGAGCACCCAGCGCATGGAACATTTCGTGGCATAAGGTTTTAACAGTAACCTGATTTTCAGGCTGAAAAGTATAATCATATACCCGTTTACCGTTTATTTCTATATTATAACCGTATAGTGCCGAACGATGCGCCCAGAGCAAATCAGCCCATGCACCACAATTTCCATTAATTATAAAGCAAACATTATCGACTTTTCCATCGCTATCACCATCAATATTGAGACCCGAGCTAACTGGACTTTGTGAATTAATCCATGTTACCGCATCAAATAAAAGTTTTTGTTCTCTTGCGCTTGCTTCTGAATCAGAAGAGTAACCAATAACATTGGTAGATGCGTTGTATGGCTGAAAGTAACCTCTAGTGTGTAAAGGATCTTGGTACGACCAATTTGTAGTTAAAGCGTATGCTGGGTAATGAGTACTACTAATAGTTAAGTTGTTATAAGAAACCTCTGTGTAGTATGATTTTAAGCTAACACCTGTTGCGGGGTTAAACTTATCGTCGTAGGTTTGCCGTGGTGTTGAAAAATCTGATTCATTTTTAAAACGAATATAAATTATCAAATTATTCAAAGTTCCTGTAAGCGGTGCATGATCAGATCCTGTTGATTTAAAGGAATCGGGCACTTTGTATCGTTGGGTTCTTTTTTGATACTCTGCTGCCGAAATTTTAACCCAAGGTTTAATTCCAATCGATTCGGGATTAACTTGGTTTACTTTATATTTTGATGGGGCTATTTTCTCTCCTTTACCCATTGCACCAATTGCGTAGTAAAAATAACCATCTGATGCTTGAATAATGGTATATCCATCCTTGTCGTGAATCCAGTTATAAAACTCATCGCCCGACACAAAGCATTCAATCACTTCACCATTGGGTTGAGTTATGGTATAAGGTAAAAACTTGAATGGCGCTGCATTAATATTGCTTAAGCAAATTGTTAATAATAATAAAAGTAGAAATTTTCTCATACTGAAAATTGTTTAGTTGATAATTTTAAATTCCTTGGTTATGGTTAATCGGTTTGTACCATCGATGCTATAATCGACTGTAATTCGGTATAGACCTTCGGATGATAAATTCTCAATGCTTTCGGGTGCTCCGTTTGCCTTTATCTTACCGCACCAACCCTCCATCAAATTCCAATCATAATTATGCTTTTCCGTTGGGTTAAGCACTAAAGTGCGTGGTGGTGCATTGCAAGCGGCTCCGCAAGGACAAGCAATATACTTTACCCTACGCCAGCTCTGGTTTTCAAATTTTTCGATTATTTTCTGCCATGGCCCAAAAATCGTAATGGGTGTTAAGCTGTTATTAACCAGCTCGAAGTTAACAGTTGAACCCTGTTTAATCTCCGAAACACCAATGAACTCTAAAGTGTTGCTCTTTTCTTGAATTGGATTGGAAACAGCAACTTTAATTTGATTATTGCAGCCAACAAAAAGCAGAATAGAACAGAGAAATGCGATATTTCTTTGTTTAATTTTAAAAAAGGGAAGGCAATGTTTCACAGGTTATAATTATGAATATTTGAATTCAGAAACCCAAAGGTAGAAACTTTTCGGTTTAAAAAGACAATGCAAAAATATATGTATCAGAAATGATTCTTTAAAGACTGCGAACCCAATGATTTTTGTTTTATTTACTTACAATCTCAGGCGAACTTTGCTTTATAGACTAATAAATGTTCAATAAGCCAATATTTCAGATAGATTAGATTAGTTATTGGCATAATAATTATTATTTATGGCGTAACCAAAAAACCACTTGATTATGAAAAAACTATTATTATCTGCATTCCTTCTAATTACAATGCAAAGTTTATTTAGCCAATCAATTTCTTCAATTGATTATTTAAAATGGTCCGATCCCTCAATGTTTACTTTAAGTCCGAGTCCTATTATAAAGGGATATGGATATTTTAGTGATTCCTTATCTAAAGCGAACAACGATAAGATTTTTTATGTGCACAATAACGAGTACTATTGCATCGAAAGTTGGGCCGATTACTATTACTGGTTTACATTAGAATACAAACACCTTTTTGAGGACCCTCAGCTATATGCATACTACTATTGGAGTAATGACAACTTTGGAATGGCTTCATACATTGCAAGTAACAAATACCTTGGGAAATATTACCCTTCATCAATTCAAATTAATTTTGGAAATCAGCCAGTTGAAAATAATAGATTAGGTTCTAGTAAATTTATTGCTGAAAAAGATAATATGAAAATTGAAGAGGTTAAGAAACAGTTTCAAACCCAAAATGAGATTAATAAAACTACAAAAGAACAAAAACAGCTAAAAGAAGCACCTGAAATATTTCAAAAAGATCAATTTAGAAAAAACAAGTTAGAGAATAACGCTCAAAGAATTGATGCCACTGAAACGTCCAAGAATTCTATGCCTGAGAAAACACGTTAGAAAAAAATAAATTCTAATTACTTCAACCATCTTGATTAATAACTTAATCAAGATGGTTTTTTCTTGATCAAGTGAGGATGCTACTTTAGCCGAATGTACTATTAAAACGACCTCCTAATTATTTAGTGCAAGAGCGTACAATCGCAAGAATTTAAGCTAATTAATTATGTACAGTATCACAAAGTTGCTGCATTTCCAGCATTACAATACCCGCTTACACCATTCTTTCGTATATTGCAGCTAATATTTTAGATACGCTTAACTACTACTATTATGTCGGAATACCGATTCTTCTCAATATCGCCCAAGGGGAAAATTGATAAGCTAAACTCATTGGAAGATGCCATTGCTGAAACAAAAAATGGCAACTATACCTGGTTGGATTTCTATCAACCTACGCGTGATGTTCTATCGACCCTGATTGAACCTTTGGGTATCCATCCCCTTACCGTTGAGGATTGTACCGATGAAAACCTTGTACCAAAAATAGAGGAATATCCGAATAATACCTTTATCATTTTTAACGCTTTTACCTACGCGAATAACATTCTCGCCACCGATGAGGTTGATTTTATTATTGGTGAAAACTACTTAATCACCGTAAGCGGATTCTTTTCCGAAGGGCGTAAACCATTAAAAGATATTTACAAAATTGTTGAAAAGGAATTAGAGCAAGCCAAGCAGGGGCCCGATTTCCTTCTGCATATTATAATGGATTATGTTGTTGATAATAAATTTGTAGCCATTGAAGCCTTGGAGGATGAGCTGGATAATGCTGAAGAGTTGTTAATTAACGATACTACAAAATTTAACCCATCGGAGCTAATCCGCTTGCGTAGAAATTTGCTAACCCTACGTAAAGGGCTATTTCATGAACGGGAGATCCTCGTTAAGATATGCCGGAAGGATTGCCAGTTTGTTTCCGATAAGGCGATTTATCATTTTAGGGATATCTACGATCATCTTTCAAAATTCTTTGAGCTAACTGAAACCTACCGCGAAATTGTATCGAGCCTTTTGGAGATGAATATCTCGATACTAAATAATATGATGACCAAAACGGCAAACGAAACCAACTTATCGGTTCGTCGACTTACGCTAATCTCGACTGTTTTTATGCCGCTCACGCTATTAGCCGGCATCGGAGGAATGTCAGAGTGGTCAATGATGACCGATCCTTCGAATTGGAAAATTAGCTATCCCCTTTTTCTACTGGCAATGGTTGTAATCGGAGTATTAAACTACTTACTCATCCGTCGACTTGAAAGAAGGGATAGATCAAAATGGAAAGAGCTACCAATTGGGAAATAATTCAATTTGAAACTATGAAAATGAGTTAATTTGACAATTAAGTTACTATCCATTGAAACCCTGAAGTTTTTAACAAGCATAATATAATGTGTAAAAAAACATTTGTTTGCAAGTTTAATCAGTATTATGTGTCATAACTGAGAAAAAGGTTTGAGATAAGATGAATGATCATGAGCTAATAGAAAAGGTTATAAAAAGTAATGATCACAGCGCATTTGCCTTACTGGTTGATAGATACCAAAAATTGGTTATTAACACATGCCGAGGTTTTGTAAATAGCTATGCCGACGCTGAAGATTTAGCGCAGGATGTTTTTATCGAGCTATTCGAATCGTTACCTGAATTTAGACATGAATCAAAGCTCTCAACGTGGCTATATCGTATTGCAGTAAATAAATCATTAAACTACGTCAGAAAAAGGAAAAGAGAATCCTTACTTAGCAGTATCATCTCCATTTTTGGATCACCGGAAAACGAGCACCCACTTATCAATAATAACAATGAATCATCCGATGAAGCGGATCGAGATATTAATTCAAAAGAGTTACATAGTACATTAAAACAGGCTATTAACAGCCTACCGGAAAATCAAAAAATTGCCTTTATTCTGAATAAATACCAAGATCTTTCGTACAAGGAGGTTGCTGAAGTTATGGATATTTCTTTATCGTCCGTTGAGTCGCTTATTTTCAGGGCGAAGGGCAATTTACAGAAATTACTTTCAGCTTTTTATAAAAATAATGCCAGATGAGTGCAAGTTTTTAAGAACTTCAATGTCAAACTAATAAATAGCCAGAAAATGAATTGCAACAATTACAAAAAGCACATTTTATCTTACCTCGATGGAGAACTCCATCAGGACTGGTCTAATGATTTCGAAAAACATTTAACAGGTTGCGATAGCTGTAAATTTGAAGTGGAAAAACTAAAAATGGCATATAAACTTATTGATGCCGAAAAATCGGAGTTCAAGACCGATCCTTTCATGTCAACGAGAGTACTTGCAACGCTTAACAAAACAGATATTTCAACATCTTCTAGTCGGTATCCATTTCAATACCTTACCATTGCAAGTCTTGCTGCAGCAGGTATTGCCATTGGGATTTTAATAGGATCGCTCTATTCAACTAACACATCAATACCTGAGACTACAAAAGTAAATCAGGAGTGGGATCAGCTTGCAGACGAGTATATGCCAGAGGTTGAAAATAATCCTTACAATACTATGGTTACAACTACTAACGAAATACCCCAAAAGCCATGAACTTCTTCACAAAAACAAAGTTTCTGATAGCAATTATCATTATCCTATCAGCCATTATATTGTCAATCTTTGGAACAATGGGATTGCATAAATACAAAATGGAGCGAAGAGAACGAGTTGAATCACAAGAGCATCAACCCGGAAGATATATCGCAAAACAGCTTCAACTTACCCCCGAACAAATAAAGGAATTTGATTCGTTAAGAGAAAAGTTTCATTCTGAACTCGAAATAATGATGAAAGAATCCAAGGATGTTTCGAAGGAAATTATGGATGAGATAATGTCAGAAAAATCTGATACAGTTAAACTGAAAATATTAGCTGAAAAGTACGGTAAGCAGCAAGAGCAGCAAAAACAGATTACAATCAACCATCTTTTAAAAATAAAGGAGAAATGCTCAATTTCACAGCAAGTGTACTTTAAAAAACTATTAAAACAATTGGAAAATCACGATAGAATGGATAGAGAAAGAGGTCGTAATTCTGAGAGAAAAGAAAGAGATTAATTATTCTAAAAATAACTATTAAAAAACAAACGCTATGAAAACCAAATTTTTCAAGATAAGTATGCTGGTGTTGATGGTTGCAGCGTTAATAGCAACTTTTACAAGCAATTCATTCGCTCAACGTTACGAATCAAGATCGAATGATTTACTAATGGATTCCCTAAAGCATGAAATAGGTATTCCAAACCTTACGGCTGATCAGAAAACAAAAATGGAGAATCTTCGGGTGAACCATCTTAAAGAGATCACACCCTTAAGAAATGAGATGACAGAAAAAAAGGCTCATTTAAAAACCCTTGAGTCGGCTGAAAAACCTGATAAAGCAGCCATAAATAAAACTATTGACGAGATATCGGTTCTCCATGGAAAGATTATGAAAGCGAGTGTTAATCATCGTCTTGAAGTTGCATCGATTTTAACTGATGAACAAAAGGTTTTCTTTAATGCTCACCAAGGAAAGATGAAAAAAAGCTTTAAAGATCATGGAATGGGAAATGGAAGAGGTGATGGAATGAGTAAGGGAATGAGAAAAGGAATGAATAGCGATTGCCCCAACTGCCCTAACAAAAAATAAATAATCCAATATTTTAAAACCCCGAAAAGGTCTTTGCTTGCAAGGACCTTTTTTACATTGTTTAATACCCAAAACAATTTATAACAAATCGCTGTTTGATTGTTTTGTAGGCTATGAAAAAACCTATTTTTTTTCTATACTTGCAGAAAAATTGGGGACAAAAAGTTAATTTATCAAACATTTATATATCAACATATTAGTTTAGAATCTCCTTTATAGTTTATCAACCCAAAACAGCAAACGATAATGTACAGCTACGGCGATCTACCAAAAAAATATACCGCAGAGTCAACTGCTAAGATTGCAATCCTGCCCGTTCCATACGATGGAACAAGCACTTGGATAAAAGGTGCAGATAAAGGCCCCGAGGCGCTTCTCGAGGCATCGGCGAATATGGAGCTATACGATATCGAAACCGATACCGAAGTTTACAAAATTGGAATCTACACCGCCCCTGCTGTTCGTGTGAACAAAAGCCCCGAGGCAATGGTCGAGGCAGTAAGAAAGAAAACTGAAGCACTTCTGTTAAAAGATAAATTTGTAGTTACCCTTGGAGGCGAACATTCGATAAGCATTGGTGTCATTCAAGCTCATGCCAAAAAATATTCGAATATGAGCGTACTCCAAATCGATGCTCACACCGATCTTCGCCCCAGCTACGAGGGGAGTAAAAATAATCATGCTTGCATTATGGCTCGTGCTCAGGAGTTTTGCCCAATTGTTCAGGTTGGTATTCGAAGCATGGATATTGGCGAAAAGGTAAATCTCGATCCTAAAAGAGTTTTTTGGGCTCACGATATTGTAAACAATGATAAGTGGATGGATAAGGCAATCGATCTACTAACCGATAACGTTTATTTAACTATTGATCTTGATGGATTTGACCCATCCATTATGCCATCGACTGGAACTCCCGAACCTGGCGGCCTGCAGTGGTATCCAACATTAATTTTTTTGAAAAAATTGATAGAACGCAAAAACCTTGTGGGTTTTGATGTGGTTGAGCTCTGCCCTAACCCTAAAGAACGCTCATCGGACTTTCTTGCAACGAAACTTATTTACAAGCTTCTCTCGTATAAGTTCGGTAAGTCAATAAAATAATGAATTTTAAAACTATTTAGCTATTTTTGCACCAAATAAAATTTTAGAAATGGAGAAAAAAGATCTTCTGAAGGATACCATTAAGCACATTGATATCAAATCGTTTGATGCTACACCGATTATTAACTCAATGCGCGACATGTCGTTCACATCGAGAGATACCGCTGTTGCAGCCGACATATTTGACCGCATGATCAATGATGTTGAGTGTACAAATATTCTTACTCTAGCAGGTAGTACCAGCGCAGGTGGCTGTATGCAGGTTTACGTTGAGATGGTAAAGAATAAGATGATTGATTGTATCGTTGCTACAGGTGCATCGATAGTTGATATGGATTTCTTTGAAGCGCTTGGATTTAAGCATTACAAAGGAAGTCAAGCAATCGACGATAACGATTTGCGCGATATGCTAATCGATAGAATTTACGATACCTATATCAACGAGGAGGAATTACAGAACTGCGATGGAACAATCAAAACCATTGCCGATGGAATGAAACCCGGTGCATACAGCTCACGTGAGTTTATTAAGGAGATGGGAAAATATTTAACTCAGCATTCGGTTAAGAAAGACTCATTGATTCAGGTTTGCTACGAGCATAATGTTCCAATCTTTTGTCCAGCCTTCAGCGATAGTAGCGCAGGTTTCGGATTGGTTGTTCATCAGGTTGAAAATCCTAATGCTCACGTATCGATCGATTCAGTAAAAGATTTCCGCGAGCTAACAATGATTAAAATCAAAGCGAACGTTTCGGGTCTTTTCATGATTGGTGGCGGTGTTCCTAAAAATTTCGCACAGGACACAGTGGTTTGTGCCGAGATTATGGGCTATGATGTTCCAATGCATAAATATGCAGTTCAGATAACCGTAGCAGATGTTCGCGACGGTGCTTGCTCAAGTTCAACGCTAAAAGAGGCTTCATCGTGGGGTAAGGTTGATACAACTTACGAACAGATGGTTTATGCCGAAGCAACAAGCGTACTTCCGCTAATAGCCAGCTACTTATATCACAAGGGTGATTGGAGAAAAAGAAACTTTAAAGAGTGGTCGAAAATTTTTGATTAGTAGTTAAAAAACAAAACTATGAATAAGTGTAAATGTGTTAAGACATCTGAATCGGCTGAGGTTAGTCATGAATTCAAGTTAAATAACTATTATGAATTCGATTACATACCCCCGGTGAAAGATAACGCTTCATACTACAGGGTATTTAGCCTTGATGAAGGGTTCTCAAAAAACTTTAACTTGAAAGATTTTCAGGTTTATTTCAAGAAGTATTAACCCATTAAACTAAAAAAACAAAATGAAAAGAGGCTGCAGATTTGCAGCCTCTTTTGTTTCTATAAAAAAGGTATTACAACGCACTCCTAAGAATTATCTCTACTCGATTGGCAGTAATATTCTTTCGCTCTCCAAGTTTCCATTGGCGTGCCTGAAATCGCTCGAAGATTGGTGCTAGCTGATCAGCTGATATACCGTATGCCGATAGCTTCGTTTTTACTCCTAATGAGTTGAAGAACGATGCCGTGCGTATTATCGCTTCATCAATCCGATTATCATCGGTTCCCTTTTCAATTCCCCAAACATTTCGACCGTATTGAAGAAGTTTCTCTCGCTTATCGTCTTTCATCTCGCGCAGAAGTGCAGGCAAAACAATGGCTAAAGTAACCCCATGATCAAGCCCAAAGAAAGCAGTCAGCTCATGCCCAATCATATGGGTAGCCCAATCAGATGGAACACCAACACCAATCAATCCGTTCAGAGCCATCGTGCAGCTCCACATAAAATTAGCCCTAACCTGATAGTCATCAGTACTTGCTAGAACTTGAGGTGCTAGTTCAATTAATGTTTTTAAAATACTTTCGGCGTATCGATCCTGAATGGGAGAATTGGATGGATAAGTTAAGTACTGTTCCGTGGTGTGAATAAATGCATCGACTATGCCATTGGCTAGCTGGTTCTTGGGTAATGAATAGGTTGATGTAGGATCGAGGATTGAAAATTTAGGAAATAGCAAAGGGCT